>NZ_JBJYKD010000024.1:0-51486 GCF_049310025.1 Thermorhabdus hydrogeniformans
TATCATGGCAAACCCGCCGCCCAGGGTAAATGCGCCGATTTTAAAAAAAGCCCAAAACATGAGCAAAAGTTCCCCCGCCCCCAGCTTTTTTATTTTTCCAGTCAACGCATATCACGTCCCTTTTTGTAATTTCTCCTTTAATGCTATTATATCATGCCTTCTTTTACCTCACCAAACTTTTGGAGATTACATTTCGGCTGCAGGCGGTCCCGCTTATTATGGTTTTACCTTTTCCACCTGCAAAAAATCCTATCCAGAGCGTCAACAACTGAAAATAAAATCAATCCCATCCCGCCGAGAACCAGAATTCCCGAATACATGTCGAGGTAATTCACCCTCATCCATGCATCCATAATAAAATAACCTAAGCCGTATTCGGTTCCGAAGGTCTCTGTAAAAAACAAAACCGAAACGGCCGTTCCCGCACCCAGCCTCACGGCGGTCAGCAATTCCGGCGCCGCGGCAGGCAGTATAATCTCTTTGAAAACAATTATATCCCCGGCGCCCAATGATTTCAGGGAATAAAACGTCTCTTTAGGTATGTTTCTCACCGTGTCGCGCATTGTGATTACGATTTGAAACACCGTTATTAGAATTATCATGGTGATCTTGGACAATTCACCCAGGCCGAACAGAATCATCACGATAGGCAACAAAGCGATTTTCGGCACGGGATATGTAAAATACATCACCGGCGCCAAAACCCTGTCCACAGGTCCGTAGTAACCCATTAAAAGCCCTAAAAAAGAGCCCATTAGCACCGAAATAACCAGGCCGGCGACAATCCTGTAAATGCTTAAGGCGGCGTGAATCGCGATCTTTGAAAAAAACACTTTCCGCAAGTTGTAAAAGACGGCAACCGGCGGAGGAAGCGCGGGACTTTTCACCGCAGCGGATGCAATATGCCATAATACAAAAAATAGAAAGAAGATAAAGATATAACGGCCGGTGTTTTTTACCTTCACTTCTATCTTCCCTTTATCAATTCTTTTAATTTAGATTTAATGCTGCAGTAAAGACCCCTGTCCCCGGCTTCACGGACGCCAAAGAATGGGTTATCCATGGTTTTGACGATTCGACCGGGAGGGCCCGTCATGACGGCTATTTTCTTCCCCAGATAAATCGCTTCCTCGGTACTGTGGGTCACGAACACCGTTGAAACGGAATCGCCTTTCCACACATCTAAAAAAAGGTCCTGCATTTCTTCCCTGGTTATGGCGTCGAGTGCGGAAAAGGGTTCATCCATAAGCAAAATATCGGGCCTCAGAATAAACGCTCTGGCTATTGCCACCCTTTGTCTCTGGCCTCCGCTCAACTCCCCGGGATACCTTGTAAAAAGGCCGGAAAGGCCCATTCGGGACAGTATGTGTTCGGCATACTCTCTATCGATTTTCGTAATTTTTTTCTTTATTCTCAACCCCAGCAGCGAATTTTCAATGACGTTTTTCCACGGCAAAAGACCGTAATCCTGAAGGACGAGGCCTATTCGATGCTTCCTGGGATCGATGGGGGTTTTATCTATAAAAACTTCGCCTTTAAATTCTTTTATAATTCCCGCCAGCACGTAAAGCAGTGTGGATTTTCCACATCCCGACGGGCCTATTACGGCAACGGTCCCCCCTTTTTCCACATCCAGGTTTACCCCCGCCAGAGCCCTGAATTTTCCTCGGGAAGTTTTGTAAAAAACTTCGAGATTTCGAACCGTGATCATATAAAACGCCCGCTTTAATTTAATCTATGAATCTACCGTCCACCACTTGGTCAAAAGAATACGCCTTCTTTATCAGGCCTTTTTTCACCAGCCAGTCCATCACCCCGTCGAAATCCTCTTTAGACGGCAGTTCCGCCTTTGTGTATTCCGGAAGGGCTATGGCGCCCTTAACATCTTCGGGGAACCCGGCCTTTTCTATCACAGTATCAATATAAGCCGACTTTTCATTTTGTTTAAGATATCCTACGGCTTGGTTATACGCCCTGTAGAAGGCCTTTATTTCGTTCTCTTTTTTTTCTAATGCCTGCTGAGTAAACAGCAATACCCCCGGATTAATCCCCAACCTGTCGGTGCTCTCAATAACCCTTGCACCATTTTTTACGGCCAGTGTGGCCAGCGGGTCAGGAAGTGTTGCGGCGTCTATTTTCCCTTTTTGGAGCATCTCAAGCCTTGCGGGTATTTGAGGTACCGCCACCTTGTTTACATCGCCGGGGTCTATGCCGTATTTTTCTAATATTTTATCGGTGGCATATTCAATAATGGTGTTGGTTGATAATGCTATATCCCTGCCCTTTACCTTTGCCACCTCATTGATATTTTTTTGTTTTCCTGTAAGCAGTTTGTAAGTCCCGTCGGTGCGGGAGGTGATCTTAACCTTGAATCCTCCGTCGTTGGCAAAAGCCGCCGCCAGAATATCCGAAACCGCTCCGTCTATTTTGCCGCTTTGAAGGGCGCTATCCCTTTCCACGGCGCTTTTAAAATGCTCAAGGCGCACCTCAACTCCCTGTTCTTTGAAATATCCCTGCGCCTCAGCAATGATAAGGGGTATAGAATCCACATCGGGAAGCACACCGATTACCAGCGGGCCGCCCCCCTGACTTTCAGCCGCCTCTTTGCTTTTCCGCGCCGAACTGTCCGAACACGCGCTCAGCAAAAGTATCAGGGAAATCGATATCAAAATCGCCGCCATTTTTTTGATTTTTTTGCTCATGATTTTTAAACTCCTTTCCACCCGTCATATAGTTGATTTGGAATGTTCAGAATGTCCAAAACCCTTCCCACTATGAAATTGACCATGTCGTCAATGGTTTTTGGATTTTGATAAAAGGCAGGCATGGCAGGTATAATCGAGACACCCATTTTGCTGAGTGCCAGCATGTTTTCGAGGTGTATTGAGTTCAACGGTGTCTCCCTGGGAACTATGACGATTTTTCTTTTTTCCTTCAAAAATACATCAGCGGTTCTCTGCAGTAAATTGTGTGACAATCCGTGAGCTATAAACGCCAGGGTCGACATGGAGCACGGTATTATTACCATTGCGTCTGCCTTGAAGGAGCCGCTGGCTATGGGCGCAAAAAGATCATTTATGTCGTAATTTTTAAGAGTACCGCCGAATGATTTTTCAAATTTGCCTAAATGTGAAATTAAAGCCTCCGTATCAAGCCCCAATTCATGCTTTAAAACCCTGCCCCCGTTTTCAGTGACCGAAAGGTGGACCTCGTGTTTCCCCTTTAAAAGCTCTTCTATTAATCTTACTCCGTATATGCAGCCGCTTGCGCCCGTTATGCCGACTACAAACCTTGCCATCCAATCACCTCAAAATAAAAATGTCCATAGAAGAAAATATAAAAAAAATCACGCTGACTATCTGATTAATGTCATAAGAAGCTATGGTCACATGTTTTAAGTCCGCGGGGGAAACCAGTTTGTGTTCCGCGTATAGAAAACACGAGATAATAACAAGGCCCAGCAGATAGAGGTAACCCATATCCATCAAAAAGTAGAGGTAAAATAACAGCCCCACAGAAATCCCATGAAAAGCGGCAGATACCTTAAGTGCGTTTTCTACGCCGAATTTCGCCGGAATCGAATGAAGGCCGTGGCCGGTATCAAACTCCACATCCTGAGAACCGTAGATGATGTCGAATCCCGCAACCCAGAACATCACCGCCGCGCCGAGAACAACGGCAGGCCACTGTATTTTGCCCGTGACCGCTATCCAGGCTCCCACCGGAGCTCCGCCGCAGGCAAGACCCAGCACCACATGACACAACCACGTAAACCGCTTGGTATACGAATATATCAGGAATAAAAATATAGCCAGCGGCAGCAATTGCACGCAAAGGGGGTTTAGTTCAAATGCGGCTAATACCAGGGCTGCAAAGCAGAACACAACTATTAAGAAAGCCTCATATTCTTTAACTATGCCCATCGGTATATGCCTTCCGGCGGTCCTCGGGTTTTTGGCATCTATATCCCTGTCCACCAGCCTGTTCAACGCGTTGGCCCCGTTTCTCGCCCCGAAAAGGGCCACCACGGCCCACAAAAACACCCTTACGGGCGGAAACCCTCCCGCGGCCCAGAACATGGCAATGAGTGAAAACGGCAGCGAAAATAACGTATGGGAAAACATGACCAATTCCCCGTAAGTCTTCAGCCGGCCCAGCATGGCACCAACCGGCGGTACTGCATGGCCTTTAGAATCCATATTCCTTCCACCTTCTATCGACCATTTCCTTTATTTTCGGGTCCATTACAATATCGTCAGGCCACTCTCTTTCATATCCTTCTTCCTTCCACTTTTTAGTCGCATCGATTCCCATTTTGCTGCCGTAATGCTTCACAGGCGAAGCGTGATCCAGAGCGTCCAGCGGCCCTTCAACTATTACCACATCCCTTCTGGCGTCGATATTGTTGAATACCTTCCACGCCACTGTCGAAAGGTCTTTCGGGTCTACATGCTCGTCCACTACAATTATAAGTTTCGTGTACATCATCTGGCCGATTCCCCACAGGGCGTGCATCACCTTTTTTGCGTGGCCGGGGTATCTCTTTTTTATCGATACTATTACGCAGTTGTGAAATACGCCTTCCAGCGGAAAATTTATGTCCACGATTTCGGGGCACTGTATTTTTAAAAGCGGTAAAAAAATCCGTTCGGTAGCCTTTCCCAAAAAGCAGTCTTCCATAGGGGGTTTCCCTACAACCGTGGCCGGATATATGGGATTTTTTTTGCGCGTCATGCACGTCAGGTGAAAGACGGGATAAAGGTCTTTAACCGAGTAGTATCCCGTGTGGTCCCCAAAGGGGCCCTCTTCCCTTAATTCATCGATATCCACGTATCCTTCCAGGATAAATTCCGCATTGGCGGGTACGTAAATATCGTTGGTCTTACACTTGACCAACTCAAGAGGCGCCTTCCGCAAAAACCCCGCAAATATCATCTCATCGATTTCTTTGGGGAGAGGGGCGGTAGAAGCATATATCGTGGCGGGGTCGCAGCCCAGCGCCACAGAAACGGGCATTTTCTCCCCCAGCCTTTTATATTTTTCATATATTTCCCTGCCGTCTTTATGGATGTGCCAGTGCATGCCCGTAGTTTTTTCGTCGTAAACCTGGAGCCTGTACATGCCCATATTCTGTGCGCCCGTCTCGGGGTCTCTCGTAATTACCAGGGGAAGGGTGATAAATTTTCCTCCATCCCCGGGCCAGCATTTTAAAACCGGCAGTCTGGAAAGATCCGGTTTTTCGACGACTTCCTGACAGGCGCCCTGCTTGACCTTTTTTGGAAATATTTTTGCAAGTTTTGCAAGTCTCGCGCCAGCTCGTATTTTATTGAACAATCCTGTGTAATGGGATATATCCATCAGGTCCTCTATTTCTTTCGCAACATCATCCAGGCTTTCAACTTCCAGCGCCAGGTTCATCCGCTCGTAAGTTCCGAAGGTATTGACTAAAAGCGGAAACTCCGAACCTTTCACATTTTCAAAAAGCAGTGCGGGGCCTCCCGATTTTACCACCCTGTCCACTATTTCGGTTACTTCCAGTTCGCTGTCCACCTCTGCCTTTATTCTCTTGAGCTGGCCCTTTTGCTCCAGCACCCTTACAAAATCCTGTAAATCTTTATACATATCTCGACACCCCGCCTTTTGATATTGGGAAATGTGAAGCTTTTATGAAAATGTTTGAAACCGGCCGGGCAGTTTACAGCTCCGGTCTCTTAACGGCGGATACCACTCTGTCTAACCCGGCGTAGTCTTTTATAACTTTTTTAACTTCAAACCCGGCTTTCTCCAGTAAAGCCTTTACCGGTGCGGCCTGGTTCCATCCGATTTCGAAGATGATGCGCCCCCCCGCTTTTAAAAATGCCGGGGCTTTAGATATTATTCTCCTGTAAATTTCAAGGCCGTCCGGGCCGCCGTCCAATGCCATAACGGGCTCCCTTTTTACATCTTCCGGCAGGGTCTCGATTTCGCCGCTCGGGATGTAAGGAGGGTTTGAAACCACCGCATCAAGATCTCCTATGCCTTTTTTTTCGAAAGGCTCCCACAGATCGCCGCGCATGAAAAAGACCCGCTCTTTCACCCGGTGTTTTACGGCGTTCTCCCGGGTCACTTCGCCGGCGGTTTCCGATATGTCGGAGGCATATACCACCAGCCCGGGATTTTTTACGGCCAGGGTTACCGCGATGGCTCCGCTGCCGCAGCAGAGGTCCGCCGCCCGGGGATTTCTCAAGTCTTTTACAGCCTCCAGGGCCTCCTCCACCGAAAACTCGGTCTCCGGCCTGGGGATAAATACCCCCGGCCTTACGGAAAATTCCAGGCCGTAAAACTCTTTGCGGCCCGTTATGTAAGCCACCGGCACATGCCGGCGGCGAAGGTCCAGAAGCCCTTCATAAACGGCCAGCTGTTTCCCCGTCAGCTCCACTTTATTTTCCACCATAACCTGCAGGCGGCTCATGCCCAGAACGTGGGCCAGGATTAATTCCGAGTCCAATACCGGGTTTTGGACGCCCGCGGCGGCCAGCCTCCTGCGGCCATAAAGCAGGGCTTCCTTTACCGTCACCGGACCACCTGCTCCCCTTCCGTTTCGGATTTTGAAAGTTTCTGCGCCTGGTCTTCGGCGATAAGCCCTTCTATTATCGGGTCAAGGTCGCCGTCCAGTATGCTGTCAAGCTGGTGAAGGGTAAGGCCGATACGGTGGTCCGTCACCCTCCCCTGCGGAAAATTATATGTTCGGATTCTCTCGCTGCGGTCGCCGGTCCCCACCTGGCTGCGCCGGTTTTCGGCGATTTCCCTGTTCTGCTCCTCCCGCATTTTCTCGAGCAGCCTGGATCTCAGGACCTTGAGGGCTTTTTCACGGTTTTTGAGCTGGGATCTCTCGTCCTGGCAGGTGACCACCATGCCGGTGGGGATATGGGTTATGCGCACCGCCGAATCGGTGGTATTGACTCCCTGACCGCCGTGGCCGGAAGCCCTGAATATATCGATGCGCAGGTCGTTGGGGTTTATCTGCAAATCCACTTCCTCGGCTTCGGGCAGGACGGCCACCGTGGCGGTGGAAGTATGAATCCTGCCCCCGGATTCGGTGGTGGGGATCCGCTGGACGCGGTGAACCCCCGACTCGTATTTCAACCGGCTGTAGGCGCCGGAGCCTCTGATTTCGAAAATTATCTCTTTGTAGCCTCCAAGCTCGGTAGGGTTGGAGCTCATGAGGTCTATCTTCCAGCCCTGGCGCTCGGCGTACCTGCTGTACATGCGGAACAAATCCCCCGCAAAAAGGGCCGCTTCTTCTCCGCCGGCGCCGGCCCTTATCTCCATGATGACGTCTTTTTCGTCATTGGGGTCCCTGGGCAGGAGCATTATCTTCAATTTTTTTTCCAGGTCCTGTTTTTTTTCCTCCAGGGAAACCAGCTCTCCTTTAATCAGTTCTTCCATCTCGCCGTCTCCGGAGGTTTCCCTGAGCAATTCCCTGTTTTCTTTTATTTCACTGACTACCTTTTTATATTCCCGGTAGCATGCCACGATCTCTTCCAGGGAAGCGTGTTCCTTTGTAAGCTTCCTCCATTCATCCTGTCTTGAAATAACGGCAGGGTCGCTTATCCTTTCCGTCAGTTCCTGGTACCTTTTTTCAACTGCTTCCAATTTTTCCAGCATAAAAATCACCTTCCGGTAAACGCGTATCTGAATACTTCATATCACGCTTTTTAGAGCCTCTATTGCCACTTCCAGCTGGGATTCGTCCGGTTCGCGGGTGGTGAGCCTCTGGAGCCACATGCCCGGGGCGTTTAAGAGTTTAACCAGGGGAGACCGGCTCCTTCCTGCCAGCCTTACGAATTCGTAGGATATCCCCGCCACCACCGGCAGCATCAAAATCCTGGACAATATCCGGGCGATAAGCCCGGGCCAGCCGAGAACGGAAAAAAGCAGTATGCTCACCACCATAACCACCATCAGGAAGCTGGTGCCGCAGCGCGGGTGGAGGGTCCTGTATTTTTTTGCATTTTCCGCCGTCAGCCTCTCGTTGTTTTCATAGCAGTGCACGGCTTTATGTTCCGCCCCGTGATATTCGAAAACCCTCTTGATATCTTTCATGGATGATATGGTAAAAAGGTAAATTAAAAAAATGGCTATCCTTAATATACCTTCTATAATGTTAAGTGCTATCGGGCTTTCGATGCTCTTACCTATCAGTTTTACCGCGGCGGTGGGTATGATGATGAAGAGCAGTACGGCAAACCCTACGGCCGACAGCAGGGCAAGCGTTATATCCCTGCCGGTGAGCTTCTCTTCTTCGTCGCCTGCAACGCCGGCGGAATAAGAAAGGGCCCGGATGCCTATAACGAGCATTTCCACCATTGCCAGCATGCCACGCAGCAGCGGGAGCTTAAGGAATTTATACCGGTCGGAAAGGGAGTGGTTTTCTTCCCTTTTAATTATAATCTCATCGTTTTTTCTCACGGCTATGGCTGTAAACTTGGGCCCTCTCATCATTACCCCTTCTATTACCGCCTGGCCGCCAATGCTCGGTTTTACGGGTTTCATGTTTAACCTCTCCCTGCATAAGGCACTCATATTAATAAAGGCTAGAGGTAACCTCTAACCTTTAAACGCCTACTCTTCATCCTTTATGCCGTATCTCTTTTTAAATCTCTCGACACGGCCGCCGGTATCCACCAGCTTCTGTTTACCGGAAAAGAAGGGATGACACTTGGAGCATATTTCCACGTGAAGTTCCGGCTTTGTGGAACCCGTCTCAAAGGTGTTTCCACATGCGCATTTGACTATGGCTTTGCCGTACTTCGGATGGATTCCTTCCTTCATCATTATCACCTCTCTATCGTTTATTCAACCGCATTATGGTGCTAATTCCGCAAACCTGTAAAAAACCTATAAAAAAACACCTTTGTTATTATAGCACACGTTGCCGTTTTTCACAAGGGTCTATGGTGTTTGTTTTGTTATGTGAGTCCAGACATGTTTCCGTAGTTTTTCTATTTATCTTTATTTTGGTCGTTTTGTGTCTCTTGTTTTACTTACCTTCATGTATGTATATTCCTTTCTGATACGCTGGCCTTCTACTACTTTCCGTTTTTCCATACACAGTATTGTTATGTTCTTTCTCCAATGTTATTACATGTCCGCAAAAAGGCTCGCTTAACAAATCACATTTAATAAATATTATCACATATAAATTATAACATAGAAAAAAGGGATTGAGATTTTTAAAACATAATATATATCTCAACCCCTGCTCACTGGCTATTTTGAACACTTATTTTTAAAATATTATTTTCCTATACAGCCTCTTTCTCAATGGAACAATATCCCCATCTTTTTAGATTATCAATTTCTATCCCGAATTGGTCGAGAACCCTTCCTACCGTCTGGTTTATTACGTCATCAAGCGTCTCAGGTTTTGTATAAAATGCGGGTACCGGAGGCATGATGGTAACTCCGATTTGCGACAATTTTAACATGTTTTCAAGATGCATTGGATTCAGCGGTGTCTCTCGCACCATAAGGATTAATTTCCTTTTTTCTTTTATAGTCACATCAGCTGCTCTTATAATAAGGTCCTCGGTATAACCATGAGCTATACCCGACAATGTCTTCATACTGCAGGGAGCCACTATCATGCCGTCACATTTGAAAGACCCGCTGGATATAGGGGCGGCTAGGTCATCTTCTTCATAGACAAAATCTGCCAAAGCTTCGACTTCTTCAACAGTATAGTTAGTTTCTGTTTTTATGGTTTCTTTTCCCCATTTACTTATCACAAGATGGGAACTTACCCCTTTTTTATTCAACTCTTCTAAAATCCTTATACCATATATTGAACCAGAGGCTCCAGTAATAGCAACTGTGAGTATCATTATAATCCTCCCCGGTGTTACCTACTTCTTTAGTTATTTATTTTAGTACACCAATTTCTCTATAATATTTTTCCGCTCCCTTATGCAATGGAGCTCCTAGATTTTCTACTAATTTATCTGGAGTTAGCTCTTTTAACGCTACGTGGACAGTTTTTAAATATTCGAGGTTTTCGTTAATTGACAAAGATATGTTATATGCTAATTCTTCAGGTGCATCTTTTGGTACAATTACAACTGTATAAGAAGTTATTGTTGGTATAGCACTATCGTTAAATTTATATGTTTTAGCCGGCACTTCTCCTTTACCATAGCCGTACTTTTCAACCAGTTTATTTATTACTTCTTCTTTAATCGGCAACATCACCAAGTCTTTATTTACAGATGCTTCTTGTATAGGTGAAGCAGGTGCTAATGTCATGGTGCTGAATCCATCAAGAAAACCGTCGGAAAGCATGTCTGATGAATCTCCCATATTTTTGAAAATTACTTGACCGCCCCACTTTTTAATGTCATCATATGTTATACCATACTCGTTAATCATTCTCCTGAAAGCTAGCTCACCAGTAGAACCCGGTGCATCAACAGATACTTTGATAGGAAGTTTTTTAGAAATGATTTCATCTATTGAATTTACCCCTAATTTTTTTGTAACTACAAATTGTAATTGACTTGGATAAAGTGAAGCAATGGTGGCGATATTGTCAATTTTCTGCTTAAACGGATCACCCCCGGTTATTGCGGATGCCGCAATAGCGCTATGGGTTAGGCCGATTTGGGCTTGGTTTTGCGCAACCCGGGTAACATTTGCCACTCCATCACCTGGTACTACTGTAATGGCAGAACCAGGAAAACTTCTGTTTATGGTTTCTGCAACCCCACTCATAACCATATACCATACTCCGCCGGGCGAACTGCCAGCAAATGTTACTCTTATAGGTTTACGATTGGAATTTTGATTTTCATTGTTTTGTGTTTCATTGATTTTTGAACCTGTGTTATTTTTATCATTTTGAGAGTTACTGCCGCAAGCCGTTACCATTGTCATAATCAGAAGTGCTGCTATGAGCAACACTAAAACAGACCATCTTTTTCTCATCCACATTATAAGCCCTCCCTTAATTATTATCTTTTGAGGTAATTGAATTTACTACTTTGCCCAGGCTTATGCTTAACGCAGCTAAAATCACAGCCACAATTGTAAGATACAATATTCCCGTAATTGACATAAATCCGGAAACCGCCAGGATAATTCTTTGCAATACATTCAAGTTTCTTCCAAACCACCCCTCAAATGCTGCTGCTATAAGGGCTACTCCAAAAATTCCGGATATAGCAGCTATAAATATTTGAATTGGCGAACCTATTAACAATAAGGCATTTTGATATATAAATATATACGGCATAATAAAGGCTACCAACCCAATTCTGCATGCCAAAAATCCGACCCTCATCGGCTCCGCATCAGCTATACCTGCCGCAGCAAATGCAGCAGTGGCTACAGGAGGCGTCATCGTTGCTACCGCTGCGAAAAATAATATAAACATATGAGCTGCCATAGGCGGTATACCAAGGTTAATTAATACAGGACCTGCTACAACTGCCGCAAGGAGGTATGACGGAGTTATATTCATTGCAAGGCCCAATATCAATGCTAGCAACATAGTAAATATTAAAGTGAATATTTCCGCATTTCCTGATAGAGCCATTAAATAGGAACTAAATTTTGTACCCACTCCTGTGAGATTAATAATACCGATCATAATACCTGATGTGGCACATGTCGAGATGACCAGTATTCCACTTCTTGTTCCATCTTCCAGGGCTTTTAGTATTTTTGTCCATCCCATTCTAGTTTCTGGTCTCAACCAGCTTATTATCAAAATAATTATTGTTGTCTCAAGCGCAACTCGTGATGGACTTAATCCTTCCATTAATCTTACAACCAAATATACGAGCGGGATAAAAAAGCCCAGACCCTTAATTAAAGTTTTTGCCAAAGGAGGTATTTCATCTCTTGATAATCCTTTCATCCCTAATTTTGCAGCTCTGAAATCAATTGCAAAAAAGATGGCTAGATAATATATAACTGCAGGAATTGCTGCTGCGGCTGCGACACTTATATATGGAACTCCAATAACTTCTGCCATTAAAAAAGCTACAGAACCCATAACTGGGGGCATAATTGTTCCTCCGGTAGAAGCGCAACATTCCACTGCTGCAGCAAAATCTGCAGGATAGCCAGATTTTTTCATCATCGGAATTGTTATAGTTCCCACACTGGAGACATTAGCTACGGGACTCCCTGAAATCATACCAAAAAGGCCGCTGGCGATGATACCTACCTTTGCAAGACCTCCTCTGCTCCACCCTGCCAATGATGATGCAAATTCAAATAAAAAGTCTCCTGCTCCTGAAGTTTGTAAAAAAGCACCGAAAATTATAAAAAGGATTATGTATGTCGATGCTATACCTAGAGCCTGCCCCCAGATTCCATCTGTTGTCAGGAACAATTCATCTATAATAGAACTGATAGAAAATCCATTATGCCCGAAAAGGCCCGGGATTACATTGCCATACAATGCATATAACAGGGATAGGATTGATAAAATCGATAACCATGGTCCGATTATTCTCCTTGTTCCTTCTAACAAAAGTATCATTGTTATAATCCCCATTAATATATCAAAACCTGTTACTACATCAGAAAACGGAAACCGTGTTACCAATCTATTTAAATTTGCCACTATATAAATACCTACTGTCATAGACAATCCAACAAAAACCCAATCGTACCATGGTATATAATTTTTTGATTTACTTCCCGGAGCTGTGTAAATCATGAAAGTTAAAGCGAAGAATAAGCTAAAAGTTATTCCCCTATGTAGTATAGGAGTTGGAAAGCCTATAACACTCCATAGATTATACAATGTGGTAACTATCGCTATTGTTTTCACTAATTTTGCTAATCCAGGAGGTAGTTTTCTCTTTTCACCTTCGCCCATTATATACTCAACTATATTTACTTTTTCATTTTGTGGCACGACATGAATACCTCCTTCTGTTTAATTCTTTGGCAGGGCTAATGCCCTGCCGTATTCATGTATAAATTTTCTTACCCCTGCTCCTCGATTATCTCTTTGGCTTCTTCGTCGATGAATCTTTCTCCGCAGAATGGGCACAGGAGTTTACACTGTTTTTTATGCCTGAAGTCGTCCTTTGATGCATAGAATTTTTTTTCACATTTGGGGCAGACAACCCAAAAAATTCTCGCCATCCCTTACACCCCCTGTATCCATTCTTCCAGTTTTATTCTTTTCATTACTTCTTCAGGAACTTTAATGCGTTCGGCAAAAGGCCTGCTCACGGGTTTTGTAGCATCGATGAGCATTTTATCGCCTACGGCGTGAATGGTGGAAGACGGATCTAGAGAACCTCCTCTGACTTTCCTGATGATGTCCACATCTTCACCGGCCTGTACCCTTGTGGCCACTGCCCACAAAACTTCTTTCTCATTGAAGGGGTCAATGTCGCTGTCCACTACTATCACATGCTTTAATTCATCGTGATAGGGCAGCGCAGCGATGGCCGCCACTTTACCTTCGCCGTCAACCTTTTTATCTATGGAGATATATGCGTGGAAACGGCAGCATCCGGATATGGGGAAATGAACAGCTTTCACGCCGGGCACCGACTTCTTGACTTCCTCATATATTCCCGCTTCTTTCGGTATACCTCCCAATATGGAAGTATCGGGGTGGCCGACAAGTATGTTCATATAGTAGGCATCTTTTCTGTAAGTAATTGCTTTTACTTTCACAACCGGTGACCATCTCTGAGGTCCATAGTAGCCGGTAAATTCTCCGAATGGCCCTTCAGCGTCTCGGAAGTTGGGTATTACTTCTCCTTCTACCACGATTTCCGCATCAGCCGGAACCAGCAGTTTATCGCCATAAGCTTCTGACGGAACCAGCCTTAAAGGTTCATTCAAAATCCCTCCTATTACTTCATATTCGTCGGTCTCCATGCTCACCAGGGCCTCGGATCCCAGATAGAAACCCGGATGATGCCCCAGCACATGGGCAACAGGCAATGCTTCGCCCTTTTGCGCCGCTCTCATGCAATAATTCCACAGGTGTCTGGGTGACATCCATAGTCCCAGCTCATCTTTTCCCCGGACCAGCATCCGGTGGTGAGAGGAATTATAGACTCCAGTGTCTGGGTCCGGAGCTATGACTGCGTCTACGAGATAAGGATAGCCGTCCATCTCGTGGTGGGTGATAACCGGAAGTTCTCTCAAATCCACCTCATCGCCGACTTTTATGACCTCTTTTACCGGTGCTTCATCTTTACTCACTATAACGGGCTTTATCAGATTTTGGCTTCTCTTTGCAAATTCCATACTGGTTTCCATGCGCCACTGGTCTTTAGAAAGGCCCAGGGCCACTGCGCATTTTTGCCTCGTAGCGAACATATTGGTCAAAACTTTGAACTGGCTGAGTTCCCCTTTGAGGTTTTTAACATTTTCAAAAATCAAAAGCGGATACTTATCCTGGTTTTCCAGATGCTGCTGAATGGCGGTAATTTCAAATTTGGGGTCGATTTCCCTTTTGATTCTGATAATGTCTTCAGGCATTTGTTTTTCCAAATCTTTGATAAAACTCCTCAGATCCTTAGGCATTCCTGCACCTCTCCCTTTTAAACTTTTAAATTTCTGTACTAAAGTCGAATAAAAAAACCGATTTCCCCCTCCGTGCATAATGTTTTAATTATATGTTTTATTCGCATTATTCAACATAAATTTGAAATTACCTTTCTACAATGCACGAAGTTGAAGGGTAAATCGGTCTTTTTAATATTCTTTGTTTTTTAATTTTGTCGAAATATAATACTTTGTATGTCAATTATCTTTTAAAAACAGGCAAATGACGTGTAGATATTGCTCTTAACATATTCTAAGGCCTCCGCTCTTGGATTTAAACCCCCGAATCAAAATATAACTTCTGACACTCATAATGCCGTTTAGAGAATAAATGTGTTCCGAGAGGAACTTTTCCAGATGTTCTTTATTTTTCAGTATTGCATGCACATGAAGGGTGCTTGGACCACTCATCTGATTTACGCTCTGCACATACTTTTGTTCAGCCAAGGTCTTAGCTATACTTTGCAAATGACGAGGCTCCACATCTATCTCAAAGAACGCGGACATTTCAAACCCCATCTTATAGGGGTTTATGACGATAGTGAATTTTTCGATGATTCCATTTCTTACAAGCATATTTACCCTTTCCCGCACAGCTGAACGGGACATGTTGAGCTTTCTACCCAGATCTGCGTACGTCATTTTACCGTTTTCTTGTAGCATTTCCAGGATTTTTTGGTCAATTTCGTCGAGCTCGGTGTATTTCACAGTTTCACCTCGCTTAAAAAAATTTGAGGAATTATAATTATTTTTTTATAAAATGGCTCAATATCATGTCCGTTAGCAACCGTCCGGAATTTTTCAATCTTTCTATATCTTCTATAGTGGCATTTTCAATGTGTACTCCTGCAGTGACCACCACCAACCGGTTCAACTTTTTGCAAATTTCTTCCGCTAAAGGAATGGCAATGCCGTCATCCTTATGTCCCAGCAAGTTAAATACCGATGTAGTACAGCTGATGCTACCGTCGCATTTTAAGCTTTGCCGGGGTTGGCTTATTACCACCGTGCCAATATGGGGCTTTTCTCCACCTCCCAGGTATATGTTTACTCCTTCTGGAACAACCGTCACCACCGCCTTTAGATTCAAGCGGCCTTCACCAATGGTTTCAACAAAAACTTCTTTCATAAAACGACCTCTTTTATAAACTTATGTCTCTTTTATAATATTAAATATTATACGACATTTTAAAGGTTTTACCTGCATAACAATTGCGATTCATAAAAAAAATCAAAATGTTACAGATCGTGCTCATTTTTGCTAACATATTTCCCGGGAAATAGACATTTTTATATGCATGCCGCACTATTTTTCGACTATGGGTACAGCCTGCCCGCAATTTTTGCACCTGCTGTCTTCCATTTCGACTTTTATGTCGTATCCCCTCCGGCAGATGAGGATGGCACCGCATTTCGGGCAGCAGGTGTTGTTTCCCTCATCGTCGATTATATTTCCCGTATACACGTAATCGAGGTACTTCTTTGCTATAGAGCTTGCCCGCTTTATGGTCTCCACCGGGGTGGGAGGAAGGTCCAGCTTGTAATTCGGGAAATAGCGTGTCAGGTGAAGCGGGATATCTTTTCTCAGCGAAGACAGCCACTTTGCCAGGGCTTCCACCTCATTTTCCCCGTCGTTCATTCCAGGGATAAGAAGGGTGGTGATTTCCACATGGCAGTCCCGCTGGGCCCTCTCCACCGTCTGTATAACCGGCGAAAGCCTGCCGGAGGCCAGATCCCGGTAAAAGTCTTCGGTATAGGCCTTGACATCTATGTTCATGGCGTCGATGTAGGGCAGGATCTCCTCCAGCGGCTCCCTCTCGATAAAGCCGTTGGTCACCAGCACGTTCTTCAAGCCTTCCCGGCGGGCAATCCCGGCGCACTCTATAACGAATTCATACCATATGGTGGGCTCGTTGTATGTGTAGGCAATGCCTATATTTTGCTTTTGCCTTCTGGCCGCCCGCACCAGTTCTTCCGCAGTGACCCCTTCGGTGGGCACATCGGTAAGCTGGGCTATCTGCCAGTTCTGGCAGAACTTGCACCGGAAATTGCACCCGAAACTGCCGCATGAAAAAATCCAGCTGCCAGGGTAAAAATGATACAGCGGCTTTTTTTCGATGGGGTCCATTCCCCAGGAAGAAACCCGACCGTAATTTAAAGAATACAGTGTGCCGTCGATGTTTTTCCTCACTCTGCAGGTTCCCGTCCGGCCGGGAGCAATCCTGCAGTGGTGCGGGCAGAGGAAGCAATGTACCGTTCCGTCTCCGTTTTTTTCATAATACATGGCCTCTTTCATAAGCCTTGAATTACCTTCCTTATTATATATTCCTTATTATATAATTTAACAATGCCTTTCCACTTCAAACCTTTCTATTTTATAATCCTCATGCGGGCTTATTCCGGCCTTTCTCAGGGCGATGTTGAGCTGTTCTTCCACCGTGTCCACACCCTCCAGGGCCGGCAGCAGCAGCCCTGACCTGAAGCCTTTTTTCACTATCACCCCGTATTTTCTGGGGTCAAGCTGGTCCGCCGAGTCCACAGGCTCGGGCTTTGTCAGGACATCCACAGAATACGTGAGTTCGGGGAGTTCTTCGGGCCGCACGGGGTAAAATCTCGGGTCCTCGCATCCGGCGCTTATGGCGTTCCGCCTGATCTCTTCGGCTATGTTTTTCTTTGTGGGCAGGAATGTGCCTATGCACCCCCGCAGCTCTCCGTGTTTTTTGATGGAAACAAACACACCGGCCCTTTTTGTCAGCATCTCCTCCGGAAGGTCTTTCGGGATGTCAATTACTCTCCCTTCCCTGACGTATGTTTCAAGGGTCAAGCGCGCCAGCCTCACGTAAGGGTCTTCGTTTTCCCGCCGCCTCCTGATTTCCTCCCGCCCTTTTTCTTTAAGTTCAGGCAGTTTGCTCCGGTCCGGCTCACCGGGGGAAAATTCCGCCACGCAGTAGCCCACGCCGAAGGGGCCTTCATATGAAAGAATCCGCGGCGTTACCTTAAAACCGTCTAAAGCCCCGAGCATTATCCATATGGATCTTAAACCGCATTCCCCCGCTTTTTCTATAAGGCTGCGCTCCAACGCCAGAATGCCTTCCACATCAAAATTCCCGAGCAGTGTCACAAGTTTTTCGTCAAATACCTTCCCCTGAGGGCTGTATCCGGCCGGGGCATCGGGGGTCAGCCTGTGGGACAGATCCCCGCTGGCCACCACCGCCACCTTTCTATCCAGCGCAAAAGCTGCTTCCTGGATCACCTTCCCGAAGGCGTAAAGGTCTTCGTAGGGCAGCATCCCGAAAGCTAAGGGAAGGAGCTTGAACCCGGAAGCAGATTTGGTAATGAAATACATCGGGACGAGTACGCCGTGGTCCAGCGTCTCCTTTATACCGTAGCGGGAAATATTCACACCGCTGGACTTTACCGCCGGCAAATTTCTTTCCGAAGCCCTTTTGATGATTTCTTCTTTTAACTCTTCATCGGCCTCAAACTCCATCTTTACTCCCGGCGCCCCGAAAGAGGAAAGACTGCCTTTCAGCGCGAAGTCGTAAATGCACACGGCATCCTGAAAGACCGGCCCGTGGGGCGAGATTATCACCACCGTATCCGGAGCCAGGTCCTTTATCCGCCTCCCCGCCGATTCGCAGGCCGCAATGGAAGACGCCACCTTTTCCGTTTCCCCTCCCCCCACTTCCTTTACCATAATGGGTGGATGAGGCATAAGATAACAGCTAACGACACCCATGGGTAAAACCTCCCCTGCATTTTATAAAAAAATATCCATTAATCTCGCCTTTCCCCTTTATATATTATTGTCTCAATCATTTTCCTCTCCAGTATATTATAATGCCCATTAATTGCCTGTGTGAGCACTACAAAATCTTCTCCCCGAGAGCCGATGCAATAAGCCCTACGGCCACCCTGGCCGTTTCGTTCCCCCTGTCCAGTATGGGGTTTACCTCCACAAATTCAAGGGAACGCAGTATTCCAGCTTCATGCAGCATCTCCATGGCAAGGGCCGCTTCCCGGTAGGTGATACCTCCCCGCACGGGCGTCCCCACGCCCGGCGCTACTGAGGGGTCCAGCACGTCCATATCAAAACTGAGATGCACTCCTGCGGTCGCATCGCCCGCCAGCTTGACGGCCATTTTTACAACCTCTCTCATGCCGTACTGGTCGATATCGTTCATGGTAAAGACATGAATACCTGATTGCCGGATTAACCTTTTTTCATCCCGGTCAATCGACCTCACCCCTATCAGAACCGTGTTCTGCGGCAGGACTTTTGGAGAAAATCCCCCGATCCCGGTCAGAGATTTGTGGCCCACGCCAAGGCTGGCCGCAAGACTCATGCCGTGGATGTTTCCCGACGGCGTGGTGGTATCGGTGTTAAAATCTCCGTGGGCGTCAATCCATATGACGCCGATATTTTTTAAGACCCCGCTCACACCGGCCAGGGTGCCCAGGGCAATGCTGTGGTCTCCTCCCAGCACCAGCGGAACGAATCCGCTTTCCAGGGTCCGGGCTACCTCTGCGGCCACCCTCTCGGAAGACTCCACGATTTCCTGGAGGTATTTGAGTTTAGCATCTTTAATCCTGCGGCTCTCCGGGGTGGGAACCTCTATGTTCCCGCCGTCTACCACTTCAATCCCGTTTTCCTCCAGGCGCTGCTGAAGATGGGCATATCTTATGGCGCTGGGGCCCATGTCGACGCCGCGGCGGTCGGCCCCGAGGTCCATGGGCACGCCTATGATTTTCACCTTCATAAAAACACCCCACGTCAAAGTATATCACAATCAATAATATATCACTTTCTGTTAAATTTAATTATACTAAAACCGGCAGTATTGTTGAAGCTTTACAGACCCGTTATGCCGGGTCTAAAAGGTTTGCCCGGCCAAGCTGTATGAGACTTTGTCAAAACCCTGACCGCAATTTGATGACAAATTTCAAAGGCGCTTAAAAAGCGCCTTTTTCAACGGAAAACGCACGAGAACCCTGTTTAATAAACGGAAGATACAAATACTGGAACACAAAGTACCCCGTCAGCGGGATCAGAGACAGAACAAGGTACAACCATTTAAAATCCACATACTGGCTCAATCCCCCGAGCATGGCCCCCATGGCAACCCCCAGGTCGAAGGCGGCGGTATATATCCCAAGGGCCATGCCCCTGTAGTCCACGGATATATTAAGCACCAGGAGGGCGCTCAATACTGGAAACAATACGGCGTAACCCAGGCCGTATACTATGGCCACGGCGATAAGCTGGTAGAAGTTCGACACGAAGCTCATGGAAACAAAAGAAACGGTAAGCAGCACCAGGGATACGGCCACCAGTTTCTCCAGGTGCCTGTTGCTCCACGGCCCCATGACCAGCCGGGTGGCCACTACGGCCACGGTATTTATCACGAAGAAATACTCTATCCCGGAAATCCCCCTTTCATCGGCAAAAACCGGGAGCATCGCCGAAATGGCCCCGAAGGTAACAAGGCCGCAGAAAAGCACCAGGGTTGGCAGGTATACGTTTTTCTTAATAAGGACCTCCGTAAATCCGTAGGAACGCCTTTCCTCCGCCTTCCCGCCTGCATCGCGCAGCAAAAATGCAAACAATGCGGCGATCAGGGCCAGAATTACGGTGGTTATTACGGGGCCGTCAAAGCCATAAATTTCCATCAATTTTACACCCAGGGCGGGAGCAAGCCCTTTGGCCGTAATGCACGCAATGCTGTGATACCCCATGAACTGGGCCACAGTGGCGGGGGATGATATGTCCGCCACAAATGTGGTGGCGGCCACTGTAAAAGCCCCAACGGTAAACCCGTAAACCATCTGCGCAAGGCTAAAACCGACTGGAATCACCGGAAACCTTAAAAGCAACGGCGTCAGGAAAAACAGGGCTATGGACAGGAGCATAAGCCTCCTGCGCCCCATGCCATCCACCCAGGTGCCGCCCAGGGGCCTTGCCACCAGCGAACTGAATGAAAAAAAGGCTATTATCACGCCTATGGTAAATTTGTCAATGCCCAATTTCAGCATATAAATGGGAAAAACGGGCATCATCACATAATATGTGGCAAGAAAGGCAACGGTCGCTATGAGATCGTATACGAAGTTCCTGGTGGTACTGTAACTTGCCATGACAATGCCCCCTCCAAAAAAATTTTACATACCATTATAACATAAAATTAATCAAAATTCACACCCGATATTCTATTTTCTGTCATCGGATTCGCCTTCAGGGGCCGGCGGGTATCAAATCTATTTCGGGCTCAACGTGGACAATCACCCGGGAGTTGGTATTGGCTTCTATTACTCTCTCCACCTGTTCGGATATGTTATGCGCCTCCACCAGCGAAAGATTGCTTTCCACCTGAATATGAAGGGAAATCACCTTGTGGGCGCCGTAGTCATGAACATTAATTTTATGAACCCCCTGGACTCCCGGCACCGAAAGAGCCAGGGAGGTAATCTTATTTATCATATCCTTTTCCGCAACCTCACCGATGAGCTTTGAGGCCGACTCCCGGCAGATGCTGACGCCGGTGTAGATTATAAGGGCGGAGACGCCCAGTCCGAACACGGCGTCCACCTTGAAATAACCGTAGTTGGTCGCCACTATGGCTATCGCCACAAGAACCGATGCTATGCCGTCGGTCCTGTGGTGCCAGGCGTCGGCGATAAGAGCCGGCGCACCGGTGCGGCGGCCCAGTTCGATGGAAAATCGGGCCATCCATTCTTTGAAAACGGCGCCAAAAAACATTACCAGGGCCACCGGATAGCTCCCTCTTACGGGTGTATTGATTATCAAGCGCTGGTATGAGGATTTTCCAAATTCCACCCCCACCAGTATCAGCATTATGGCAATTATCAATGTCGCTATAAACTCTATCCTCCCATGCCCGTAGGGGTGCTTTTCGTCGGCGGGCGAGCTTGAAAATTTAAAACCGAGCAGCACCACCACCGATGTAAGAATGTCGGAAGCCGTATGGACCGCATCCGCCATCAGGGAAATGCTGTTCAGCATTATACCGAAAAATATCTTCACCGCGGCAAGAGCCAGGTTGCCGACGATGCTGACCCACGCCTCAAGATAAGCGTATTTTTTCCTGACTGTCTCATCCGTTATCTTGTCGGACATCTTCTTTTCTTTTAAAAAAAACGATATTAAAAAATCTACACTTCGGGTTACCAACCTGTTCAAACTGCTTTACCTCCTTTATCCGCTTCGCACTATAAAAAAAGCTTGCGGGACAGAACCCACAAGCTTAACTTGCTGCGCATTTCAAGCGCCCGGCTTTTCTGCCTGTTCTCATTACGATGATAATTGTAACATTAACCGCAGCCAAAGTCAAGTGTGACAATGGTTTTCGGGTGATAACGGTTATTGGTATCTTTCATTGATATAAAAAACAAAAAGCCCGCCCTTCTTTAAACAGGGTCAGGCTTTATCTGCCGATAATGAGAAATTTTATCGTGTCCGGCATCTATGTGGTTACCGGACACACCCTGCCGGTTAACCCCCGGCCGCTTTTGTCCGCCCCCTCCAGTTTTTTCTGGGCGTTTTTCTTGATTTTCTCTATCTGCTCTTGAGTAACGGCCCTCTCGAAACTCCTGAAACCGGCCAGTTTAAAGCCGTGCTTTTTCGCCAGCCTAGAAATTTCCTCAACCTGCTCCACAGTGAGGTCCCTGCCCAGGGTAAAGTTTTCGTAGCGCCTTTCCAGTGCCAGTATCATGGTCTCCGCCATGCAGGCGTAGGATGTTTTCGGGGGAAATCCGAAGTTGAAGTGAAAGTCAACATCCCCCGGCACTTCCACAACGCCGCCTTCAATTATGAGCACGTCGTCCCGCTTTTCGGCCACCTCCCTGGATACGTCTCTGGGCCGCGCCACATCGCATACCACGGCGCCGGGCTTTAAATCCCCGGCGTCTATAACCGAATCGACGCTGCTGGTGACGGTGATCACCACATCGGCTCTTTTTAATGCGCTGTGGACGTCGGAAGAGATCCTTACCGAAAGCCCGGTATCATTTAAAATCCTGTCGGCGATTTTTTCCAGCTTTTCAGTCCGGCGGCCCACCAGCGTCAGGAACCGGCATTCTCTTGCAAGGATCTCGGCACACACCCTGCCTATGGAACCGGTGGCCCCCACCACCACCACTTCGGCATTTTTTATGTCATGGCCCATTATCCCGGCGGCCTTCTTTGCCCCTTCCAGAGCCGTGGCGACGGTATAGCTGTTGCCGGTGGTAACGGGGATGTTTAAATTCTTAGCAATGGTTATCCCCGCATCGCCCACCACCGAAGTAAAGGCCCCCAGGCCGACGATCCTGGCACCCAGTTTTTCCGCCAGCTTGCCGGCTTTGATTATCTTTTTCAGCACGTACTCCTCCGGCAGTGTCATCATCTGCCTGGTGGTAAGGGGGCATCCCACGAACCAGCCCTCCACTTCATTGTACGGGCTCTTCACGCCGGTGATGTGGGACACCCTGACCGGCGGCATATTTTTCATGATCCCTTCCACAATTCCTTCCGGCAGCTTCTTCATAAACCCGAATTTTCTTGAGACATCGGATATGTCAATTGGATGAATTATGAATGCAAAATTGTCCACAGCAAATCACCCCATACCCAGATTATAAGTTGTCGATCAAACCGCCGCTCCGGCCGGGAGCGCGGCCGCATCGTTCAGGGTTTCAATTCTCGGTGCAAATCCTATTTTATCCAGCAGTTCTTCGTAGTCGGCGGGCGTCAGCTCTTTGTAAGGTTTGGTTGAAAGAGAGACGAGCACCCCTTCCATAACATTGGTGCCAAAGGACCTGCCCTCCAGTTCCGGCGTCGTGGTTATAAGCATGCCGGCACCCCTTTCCCGGAGCATTTTTACATCCGCCGGCGTCACCGTGTTGGTTATGATGATTTTTCCGGAAATGTCAGGGGGCATATACCTTCTTATGAAATGGAAGTCTCCGGCTATGATATCGGCCTCGTCATAAAAGCGCCGGTAGCGGGGGTCTACCTTTTCCTGCTTCTCCCCGGTGGGATAGAGCATTTTAAAGGGAAGGCGGCATATGAACGGCGCCACGATTTTGGCCAGCAGGTCCAGGGTTTTCAACGAGCGGATGGGCACGGGAATCCCCAGGGCAAATATGAGATCTCCTATGATCAGATCGCAGCCGGCTCCGGCCAGCGCTTCTGCCATGCCGAAGCGATCCATGGCGGACACCAGCAGGACCCTTTTGCCCTTAAAATCCACCTTCTTTTCGACAACCAGGTAATTTATTACTTTCCTTTCGAGGGTATTCTTGAGGCCCGAGCCGTCAACTATGGGCGAGATTTTCGCCGCCCGGGCGATGGGCACGGCGTCTCTTATCATGTACCTCCTGTTGCCTGCCGAAAGGTAAAGGTCTATCCCCCCCATGCCGAAGGCACTGACCTTGCCATCCATCTCTTTTATTATTTCTATCGCCTTTTTTATGTCACCGTCGGTGCCCCGGCGCTCTATTATAAACTTTTCCCCGAGAATTTCCGCTTCCACTTTGTGATCCCGTTTCGAAGACCCCAAGCTCACGCTCAGCACGTGTTTCATAAATCATCACCTTTTTTTAGTTTTCTTATGATTTCTCTCAGATTTTCGGGGTTGACGTATTTATCCTCGGTTATGGGAGACTTGCCTATGTTCAGGGCCACCACTTCCTTGTCCAGAAGGGCTCTGAAAAGCCTCAGCCTCTGGTCCGAACCCAGGATGATGACCACATCGCACTGCCTCACCTTGTATATAAGGCTCATGACCTCATTCAGGAGTTCTATGCCCGTCCTGGAATACACAAAATCCCAGCGCTCTTTGTCGTTCATGAGCAGGATGAAATCCACTCCTTCCTGGCGGGCCATCTCCCGGATCTCCTCCACGTTCAGGAGCGGGAAACCTATCAGGGCTATGGTCTTTCCCTTCCGGATCTCGCCCAGGTTTTCCAGCCTGGATATAAAAGTCCTGTCGGTGCCGAATTTTTTGGCAACTTCTGCCTGGGAAAGGCCCTGCCGCCTCAATGTCAGCATTTCCTCTATGGTCCCCGTCAACTTGGACATGCTTATGAGTTTATCGCCGATTCTTATGAGGTCCATGCTGCGCAACTCCCTGTGTGCACGCTTTTGTGCTCAATGTTATTTTATGTTATGGAGGAAAAAAAATCAAGAGAAGGATTCGAAAAAAAGCAGTAAAAAAGAGAGCATATTTTTGCCCTCTCAGTGCCACGGATCCTGGGGAAATTTCATTATCACCCTTTTATAGACAGCCAGCTCCTCGGGGGTATCGTCGTGAAACATGCCTTTTTTCAACCCCTGGAGCTTTCTCAGATCCTTTTGGGTGGAAATCCCCATGTCTTTTGTAATCCTTGAGACGGTTTTAGTCCTGGCGGCGTCCAGGGAATCGACCAGGCTGGCGCCGCTTTTCAACTGATTTTTTAGTTCTTCGGTAAGATAAGATGAAGCCATCCGGGTCAGCGGGTTTCCGCATATGCCGCTCCTCGTCACCCCGAACACCTCCGGGAGTTTTCTGGCAATTCCTATTTCCACCGACCATTTGAGTTCTTCGGTTTCCCGCATCACACATTCTCTCAAGGTTTTGGGGGTGCACAGGGCGTAGTTCTTCAGCGAGCGGATGATGGCGTGTTCCAGTGTGTGGGCTTTCTCCGGCTCCACCTCCGACCCTATCCGCCCAACGATGGCCACATTTTTGCCCGTTTCATACTCAAAGCCGTATATGGTTATCTCTATATTTTTCCTGTCGGAACCGAAGGTGGTATAACCCCCGGCCGGGTGCCAGCCCGCTCCGCAGATCACCGGATACCCCTCCGACCGCAGTTCCTGTATATCAAGTTTTTCCACCCCAAGCGCCACCAGGCCTTCATCGGTATATTCAAAATTCCTCGCCCTGGCCCTCTCGCGGCCTATCACCCGGGCGAAAAGACCCTGTTTGTCCGGCGCCGTCGGAATGTTTCCCATCCAGAGGTCTTCAATCCTGGCCAGGACGCCCACGGGGTAAAAGGTTTCATCCTCCGATGAAATGGGGAAGAGAAAGACTTCACCGCCAATGCCGGCACCGGACAGCATTTTTGAAAAATAGGGGTCGAAAAAAACACCCTGTAAAACTCCGCCGTCGGGGCGGGGCAAAACTCCGTTAATAATGGGAAGGGCAAATAAGTCCAAACACTTTACCTCCTTTATTTTAGAATGGCTCCACCTGCGCTTGGGGCAAAACTCCATCGCCAGTGATGATATCCGGCGTCGCATCTCACCCTCCGCTTCGCCGTGCCGCTCCAGGCGTATAGCAAGGTATCTTCAGAACAGTCATCATATTGTCCGGTTTAAGTTGGAAAAGTAATCTTCGAGGGTGCGCTTTATCTGGTTTATATCTTTGCTCTGCTGGATTATCTGCTTTACCGGTGCGGACCGGGGTAGGCCTTTGAGATACCATGCCAGGTGTTTGCGCATTTCCAGCAGGCCGACGCGCTCTCCGTGAAAGGCTACGGCCCTGTCCAGGTGCAGCATCATGGTTTTGAACCTTTCTTCCAGGCTAACGGGAGGAAGATTTTCGCCGGTTTTCAGGAAATGCCTGATTTCCCGAAATATCCAGGGGTTTCCAAGGGCGCCACGGCCCACCATTATGCCGTCGCAGCCGGTCTTTTGTAAAATGGCCGCGGCATCTTCGGGGGAGAAGACATCCCCGTTGCCTATAACCGGGATGCTTACCGCCTTCTTCACTTCCCTTATCACATCCCAGTCCGCCCTGCCGCTGTAAAATTGTTCCCGGGTTCTGCCGTGTACAATTATTACGGCCGCTCCGCTCTTTTCCGCCATTACAGAAAATTCCACGGCGTTGGCGTGTTCTTCGTCCCATCCCTTGCGTATCTTCACCGTCACCGGCTTACCGGCGGACTCAACGGTTTTCTGTATTATTCTGGAAGAAAGCTCCGGGTCTTTCATCAGAGCGCATCCGTCGCCGTTTTTCACTATCTTCGGCGTGGGACATCCCATGTTGATATTTATAAAATCGAAGGGTTCGCCTGCGATCTTTCGAACGGCTTCGACGAAAAAAACGGGGTCATTGCCGAACAGCTGCACTCCTATGGGATGCTCATGGGGACCCGTCTTGAGCAGTTTAAAAGTCTTTTCATCATTATAATACAGGCCCCGGGTGCTTATCATCTCGGTTATGAGGATGTCGGCCCCCATTTCCTTGCAGATGCTCCTGAATGGCAGGTCTGTAATGCCCGCCATGGGGGCCAGAAACAACGGGATTTCGGGAAGATCAGAATTAAATAACATTTGCCGCCTCCGGTATTTAAACTTTGAGGGAAAACCTAATGTTTTCCCTCAAAAGATTCGGTGTTCTTTTCATACAACAGCCGCAATCCGTCCAGTGTAAGCATCATATCGACGGTGTCTATAGACCTCGTTTCGCTGCATATAAGGGGGGCAAGCCCTCCCGTGGCCACGGTAAATATGCGGCCTCCCCCCATCTCTTCTTTCATCCTGCCCACTATCTCGTCCACAAGACCCACGTATCCATAGAAAATGCCCGCCTGCATGCTGGCGGCTGTGTTCCTGCCGATTATTTTGTCGGGTCTTGCGATTTCGACGCGGTAGAGCCGGGCCGCGCTTTTAAAAAGGGCTTCGGTGGATATGCCGATACCCGGGGCAATGGCGCCTCCAAGGTAATCAAGGCCCGCCGTTACTGCGTCAAAAGTGGTGGCGGTGCCGAAATCCACGATGATTACCGGACCTCCGTATTTATGATGCGCCGCCACGGCGTTTACTATGCGGTCGGCCCCCACTTCCCGGGGATTTTCATACTTTATGTTGATCCCCGTCTTTATGCCGGGGCCCACGACCAGAGGCTTTACTGAAAAGTATTTTAAGCACATCTTTTCGAGTACGGGGGTTATTGTGGGCACCACCGAAGATATTATGGCCCCACGGATGGATAAAATGTTCACACCCGCGTCCCTCAGCAGAGATTTCAACATGATACCGTACTCGTCTTCGGTCTGTTCCTTATAAGTAGCCATTCGCCACGACGCTGTGAGGTTATGGCCGTGGTATATTCCAAAAACAATGTTGGTATTTCCCACATCTACCGCCAGCAGCATTTTTTCACCTTCTCATTCTTTTGAGAGTCCTGCACAAGACGGTGGTGATCGCCATGGCTACGACGATTTCCGGAATTCCATGGGTCAGGGCTATCCCCAGGGCCACGGGTCCGGCAAGGTAACCCCTTAAAACGGCAATACCCAGCACGCCCGCGGTATTGGTGAGGGTACCAAAAACCGCCGCCAGGGCGTAGCTTCCGGTGGCGCGATATACGCCATGGGATACGACACCGATGAAAATTCTCGGCAGGACGGCCACAAGAGGATCTGCAAAAAGCGCGTTGCCAGCCCTCAAAAAGCTGTAAAGGCCGAAAATAAGCCCTGTAAGAGCCCCTACCAGCGGTCCCTCCAGGACTCCGCCGAGAATGGCCGGGATGTGCATGATGGTGGCATGGCCGGCGGCGGTCGGCACGGGTATGAACCCGAGAGGGGTCATCCCCAGCACTATGGAAACCGCCCCCAGAAGGCCGGCCACTGTCACCCTCCTGGCCTGCAATCTCCTGACCACGGCAGACTCCGTCTTCATTTTTATCACCTCCGTTCCGGCTCATCGAGGATGCCGGACGATTTGAGCTGTGCTCAAACAAATTTTATCAGAATTTAAGATGGCGCGCAATACGGCGCAAAATAAAAAAATTCCGGTGCTTTCGCCCGGAATTTCAGAAACTGTTTTATCAAGCGCCTTCGAGGGCTTCCATCCGCAAATTGAACAATATGGTTTCCAGGTACATCAGGAATTCCCGGATATTTTCATCACGGAGGCTGTAAAACACATACTTGCCCTCCTGGCGGCACTTCAATATACCGCTTTCCTTGAGCGTCTTGAGGTGCCCCGAGATGTTGGACTGGGATGCTCCCAATTCGTTCACCAGCTGGGTCACGGTTTTTTCGCGTTCCCTCAAAGCCTCGATAATCCTGAGACGTGTTTTGTCGGCAAGCCCCTGTAAAAACTGGACTTTGAACTCGGTAAGATTAAATGTCAATATTTTCCCTCCTTCAATTTACAGCCGCTTCTTTTTCACCGGCGTTTTTTTCATACCAGATTCTGTCGGCAATCTGACCCCATTCCTCTGCATAGGGCTGCAGCTTCTTTGCAAATTCGGCCGCCGTTTCGTCAGCATGAATCTGGGTGGGATAAGCCCCGCTCTCTTCCACAATCTCCCTCAGCATCTCGGGGTTGTCTATGATGGGGCAGGGCCTTCTCAAATTCTGATTAAAGGGCTGGCGTTTCTGGTAGGCCCTCATCAAAGGCGAACCCAGCGCTTCTTTTAAAGAGACATTCTTGATATTGCATGTGGAATAATGCACAAAAGCGCAGGGCTCCACCTCCCCGTGGGCGTTGATATGCAGGTATCTCCGGCCGCCGGCTATACATCCGTTGGAGGCCTCCCCGTCGTTCCAGAAGTCCATCAGGAATATGGGTTTTGTCCTCCGGTACTCCAGTATCCTGTCGTACATGTACGCCCTCTGCTCCGGTGTCGCCATCATCGAAAGGTCCACATCCTTGCCTATGGGTATGTAAGTGAAATACCACCCAAAGGCCACACCTTTATCCACCAGCATATCCACAAATTCTTCACTGGCCAGTTCCTCGGTGTTTTGACGCGTGTAAGTCACCGAAACGCCGTAAATAAGACCTGCATCCCGCATCCTGTCCATGGCTTCCATGACTTTCTTGAATACTCCCTTACCCCGCCGGGCGTCGGTGGTCTCCTCAAACCCCTCGATGCTGAAAGCCACCGTTATGTTGCCCACCCGCTTCATTTCTTTGACGAAGCCGTCGTCGATGAGGGTGCCGTTGGTGAATAGATGGAAGCACTGGGAACCGTGTTTCTCCGCCAACTTTATTATATCATTTTTTCTGACAGTTGGTTCACCGCCCGACATAATTATAAAATATATGCCAAGTTCTTCGGCTTCGGTGAGTATCCTGTCCAGCGTGTCAAAGTCCAGTTCATCCTTCCTGTGGTAATCACCGGCCCAGCATCCTGTACAGTTGAGGTTGCACCTTTCGGTAGGGTCGATGAGGAGACAGAAAGGAACCGAGTAACCGAGTTTTTTCGCCATCTCCTGCTGTTTTGAAACGCCCAGAAAATTGGCGTTCAGGAAGAAGTTAACAGCGAATTTTTCTTTGACATGGGGATCGATTTCGGTAAGAAGTCTTTCCGCCAGTTTATACCAGTTGGAATCCCTGTTCTTTAAAAATCTCTTGACGTTCTGGACATCCACCTTTTGATGAGGCGCCATGGGTATTTTTTCAACCCAATCCATGATTTTGTCAATATTGTTCATGGGCTGCTTTACAATAAATTTCAAACCCTGTTCGATTACTTTCTCCCCCAGATAGGTATGCGCCAAGTCCATAAGAAAACCTCCCCTTTCGTCGTATCGTCATATGATGATACGTCTATATATATTATAGACCCCTGTTTACTATATGTCAAATGGCTTGTTTTTATGTTAAACATTTACAAAAATGGCATTAATCTATTTAGCATATAGGGCACGGTAATCGCAAATTAATTCAACAGCAATTTTGCCCCTACAGACAGAAACACCAGTCCCAGAAATTTGAGCCAGGTGAAGGGGATTTTTTCAAGGCCGAAAAGCCCGAAGTGGTCCACCAGGCAGGCGGTGAGTACCTGCCCCACGATAATGGACGTGGTGGCCACCGCAGCCCCCAGCTTTGGGATGCTCATCACCACCCCGTAAGTTATTATGACGCCGATGATGCCCCCCAGGTAATAGTACCACGGCAGCTGGGAAAAATTGCTCCAGTTTCCCCGGCCCAGGCCCAGAATCAGTATTATCGCCATGGTTATGGTGGCGGTAATGTGGACTATAAAAGTGGCTTCAGAAAGACCCACCGCCTTGCTCACCGCGGAGTTCATGGAACCCTGGACTGCCATGGCCACACCGGCAAAAAAAGCGACAAAAGCAAAAAAAATATCTCCGGAAATCGACAATTTTATCACCCTTTATTATCTTCCCTCCGCATCCACACCAGTATTCCACAAAAAATAAGGCTGCCGACATTGTCGGCAGCCTTTTCATAATCATGCGCTGGCAAATACTTCCAGAAATTCTTTTTCATCCAGTTTTTCGCGCTCCAGAAGGGCCTGGGCGACTTTGTGAAGCTTGTTTATATTCTCCGATAAGAGCGTCTTGGCCTTCTGGTAACACTTGTCTATTATATTGCGCACTTCTTTGTCAATGGATGCGGCCACTTCTTCGCTGTAGTTCCTCCCCCGGGCCAGGTCTCTGCCAAGAAAGACCTCTTCCTGCTTGTGGCCCAGAGTCATGGGGCCGATGGCCTCGCTCATGCCGTACTCCATGACCATCCTTCGGGCTATCTCCGTGGCCCTTTCCAGGTCGTTATAGGCCCCGGTGCTCACTTCGTTAAGCACCAGTTCCTCCGAAGCCCTGCCGCCCAGGAGATGGGTCACCTGGTCTAAAAGCTCGCTTTTGCCCATGAAGAACCGGTCCTCTTTTGGGAGTATCATGGTATAGCCGCCGGCTCTACCCCGCGGAACTATTGAAACTTCGTGCACCGGGTCCACATGGGGCAGCAGCTGTGCCACCACCGCGTGGCCGGCCTCATGATAGGCGACCAGCCTGCGCTCCCTTTCGGTCATTATACGGCTCTTTTTTTCCGGGCCGGCCACAACCCGCGTTATGGCTTCCTCCAGTTCGGGCATCTCTATCTTTTTCTTATTGCGCCTTGCCGAAAGCAGCGCCGCCTCATTCATGAGGTTTTCCAGGTCGGCCCCCGTAAAGCCCGGCGTCCTGCGGGCCAGCACCGATAGGTCCACATTTTCCGCCAGGGGCTTGTTTCGGGCATGGACTTTGAGGATTTCCTCCCGACCCTTGACATCCGGGCGATCCACCACCACTTCCCGGTCGAACCTACCCGGTCGAAGCAGGGCCGGGTCCAGGATATCGGGCCTGTTGGTGGCGGCCAGGATTATAATGCCTTCGTTGACGCCAAAGCCGTCCATCTCCACCAGCAGCTGGTTGAGGGTCTGCTCCCTCTCATCGTGCCCTCCGCCCAGACCCGCCCCTCTCTGGCGGCCTACCGCGTCAATCTCGTCTATAAAAACAATGCACGGGGCGTTTTTCTTGGCCTGTTCAAAAAGGTCTCTCACCCTGGCGGCGCCAACGCCCACAAACATCTCGACAAAATCGGAACCGCTGATGCTGAAAAACGGCACTCCAGCTTCGCCGGCCACCGCCCTGGCAAGGAGGGTTTTCCCGGTGCCGGGTGGTCCCACCAGCAGGACTCCTTTGGGAATCCGGGCGCCGATTTCGACAAATTTTTTGGGGTGTTTTAAAAATTCCACTATTTCCTGCAGTTCCTCTTTGGCCTCATCCACACCGGCCACGTCCTTGAAGGTGACGCGCTTTTTATCATCGGTGTGGAGCTTGGCCCTGCTCCTGCCAAAGGACATGACCCGGCTGCCGCCGCCCTGACTCTGCTGCATAAAAAAATACCAAGCCCCGATAAAGAGCAAAACCAGGAACACCGACGGCAGCACGGAGGACCACCAGGGGGCCGCGGGCTTGGGTTCGGCGTCCATTGTGATTTCCCCTTTTTCCACCTTTGGCTGTATCTTCTCCATGAAAGCCGGACCGGCTATGTCCGTGACATAGCTTGCGAAGCTCCTCCCGTCTTTCAAAACACCCGTAATATTATTGTCAACCATCTTAATGCTTTTTACCTGGTTTTTATCTATCAACTGGATGAGTTCGGAATAGCTGATGTGCACCTGCGCTACATCCTGGTTGGAATACCATTGGACCACGGAAAGTATCAAAATAAATATCAGCAGGTAAAAGCTGATGCTACGGAAAAAATTGTTCAAAAACGCTCCTCCCTTCCAGGAATACTCCTACGATATTTTACCACAGATAAATCCTTTTTACAATTGCTCTATTGCCTGTACACTTCGGGCTTTAAAACACATATATACGGTAAATTCCTGTATCTTTCGCCGTAGTCGAGGCCGTAACCCACCACGAAATAGTCGGGTATTTCAAAACCAAGGTAATCCACCTTTATGTCCACCTTGCGGCGGGTCGGCTTATCGAGCAGAGCGCATATTTTGATGCTGGCAGGCCTGCGCGATTTCAATATGTTGTAAAGGTAACTCAATGTCAAGCCCGAATCGATGATATCTTCTATTATCAGCAGGTGCTTGCCTTCCACGTCCTCCTCCAGGTCCTTCAATATCCTGACGACACCGGAAGACTCGGTGGAGGCGCCGTAACTTGAAACCGCCATGAAATCCACCTGCACCGGCAGGTTGATTTTGCGGATGATGTCCGCCATAAAAATGACGGCGCCTTTCAGCACTCCCACCAGGAGAATGTTATCCTTGTCTTTGTAGTCCCGGGTTATCATTTCACCCAGTTCTTTCAACCTGCAATTTATCTGCTCTTCCGATATCAAAATTTTTTCTATCTCATTAAACACTTTATTGCTTTAATCCTCCTGTCTCTCTAGTTTTAATAACAATACGCGCGCGGTAGCGGAAGTAATTTTAAACCTGTCGTCGATCCTCATGCCTGCCACCCATACAATCCGGCCGTTGTCTGTTACCACCGGTACTTTATCCCGCTCCTTTCCGGGCACCTTTTCATCGGTAAAAAAGTCCTGCAGTTTTTTAAAGCCGCCGGCTCCGAGGGGTTTAAATCGGTCACCCGGCCGACGGTTTCGAACAGTTAAATTTCCTTTTATTTTATCATAATCCAGCTGGGCTATCAAGGGATTGGTTTTTATTATCTCCCGCCCCGTGCCGCTCCTGACTTCCGCCTCTATGGCGACGCCAGCCTCCTTTATGAACACCCTGCCCGGGACGGGAAGGTCGTAACAATAATCGGGAATCCTTTCCTCTTCTCCACGGAATATGCAAAAATGCTCATAGTTTTTTCGGCCCTTGAGGCCTTTGGGAAGATCGACGACGGTACCGGTGGGGGATTTTTCTATAAACTGCACCAGCATGATGGTGTGGCGGTGCTCAAAATCCCTGACGTCGCCCACCAGGCATTCCACCGACTTCCTTATAATGCGCCTTTTCAAAGCCTCATGGAGAGATAAAAACTTTTTTATATCTATAAAAACTTTACCCGGCTCTTGCCGAGCCGCCTCTTCCCACGCCCTGCCAGTCTCCTCCTCTAAATACGACAAATCCTGCCTTGCGATGTCCGACAACCTCCTGAGGGATGCTCCGAAATGACCGCAGTACTTTTCCTCTATTAAGGGAATGAGTTCCAGCCTTATTCTGTTTCTGAAATAATCGGTGGTCAGGTTGGTCCTGTCTATCCTGTAAGGGATGCCCTCTTCTTTCAAATACAATTCAATCTCTTCCCGCGGAATTTCCAGGAGAGGCCTGATGTAAAAATCCCTCACCGGCTCTATGCCTACCAGGCCTTCCAGACCCGCACCCCTCAATATATTCATCAGCACCGTTTCCTCGTGGTCGTTCCTGTTGTGCCCCAGGGCCACTTTCCGGGCGCCTGTTTTGAGCCTCACCCTCTCAAAAAAGGCGTATCTCACCCGGCGGGCCGCATCTTCCGGAGAAAGGCCCGTCTTCTCGATATACGCCGGGACGTCCGCCCTTTCGCAGTAAAAGGTGATTCCCCACTTTCTGCACAAATCTTCAACGAACCGGGCGTCCTCTTCGGATTCTTTTCCCCTGAACATGTGGTCCAGGTGGGCCACCGCAATATCAACTCCCAGTTGGTCTTTAAACACCCACAGGAGATGCAAAAGGCATACGGAATCGGGGCCGCCTGAAACGCCGGCGAGCACCATATCGCCTTTTTCTATCATATTATACTTCGAAAGGGTGTCAAGAAAAGTTTTTTTAATATCCACGGTAAGCTCCGCTCCTTTGATGCCCGGCTGAAATCTATAATTTGTCACCCCTGCATGCCGCCCCCGCCGCCTGAATCAAGCTCAAAAATGTTTCTTGCTTACTCTGCGGCGCCTGCGGCCGTCACGAATCACCGGCGATGAGTTTCTACAATAGAATCATAAATAAATAATATGATGTTCTGCGCATATTTTCAACATTTTTTACTTTCTTATTCGATTTTTTCCTCATTTTGAACATAAAAAAAATCGGTCCGGACAAAATTTTGATTCTGGTGCAGAAACCGCTGCCGGAGTTGCCAAAAGCACTTCACACCAGAAGCATTTTTTGTGTTCGGACCGATTCACTTTTTTGTAGGCACAGGGTTTAACCTATACCGACTTCTCCCATATCCTCGCCACCAGCACGGTCATGTCGTCCCTTGCGGGGGATATTTTTTTGGCGCACTCGAGTATCCCGTCGGCGATTTCCTGGGGATTGGACGTGCGGGCCTGAGCCAGCAGCCTCCGCAGGGCCTCATCCCCGTTTTCCCGCATTGAAAAGGAGTCCAGCACTCCGTCGGTCACCATAACCACCATATCCCCGGGCCTGAGGTGCCGTTCCGAAACCACCGGAGAAATGTCGTCCATTATTCCCACCGGAAAGCTGCCTCCTTTTATTACTTCCACCCTGCTGCCGCGCTTGACAAATCCCGCCGCGGAGCCTGCCTTTATGAATTCCGCTTTGCCGGTGTGGGTATCAATGAGTGCCAGGTCTGCGGTGGAAAAGCTCTCCTCGCAGGCGCACAGTCCAACGGCCGAATTGGTTATCTTTAGGGCCGAACTCCCGTCAAAACCGGCTTCCAGCAAGCGTTCCAGAAAAGCCAGAGTCTTCCCGCTATGCCTGGCCGCCATTTCCCCGACCCCCATACCGTCGCTCAAAGCCAGCAAAAATTTGCCGTTTTTTAACTCCAGAAAAGAAAATCCGTCGCCGGAAACGCCCATACCCTCCCTGGCCGTACCCGCCACTCCTACGGCCACCCCGTAAGCTCCGGATGAAACGGCCTTCATCAAGCACCTGGAACCCCCGCTCTTTAAAGGGCATTCCACTTCTTTTATTTCAAACTTCTTTCCCAGCACCTCCGTCAGCGCCGCCGGTATACGGGATTCGCACTGCCTTTCCCCCAGACACGGTTTTTTTGCCATTTTGACCCGGTATTCCCGGCGGTCTTCTTCGATATGCAGCGCTTCCATCCTCACGCCGAGCCGGGCAAGGCTGTCCAGCAATTTGCCCTCCGGATACCCGTCGTATTCGTCAAAAGGCCAGTTTTCAGCCAGAGCCTTGATAATGCCCGCGGCTTTCTTAAAACGGCCGCATATCGTATCGCGGGTGTTTCTTACAATGGAATTCACCCTCTGTTCCAGGTTATATACAGCGCTCTGTTCCCTGACTATCCTCTTTATATCGTCAATCCTGCCGCACCGCGCCTTAAAAAGGTAAGGCAGGATATGCGATACGGGATTTTCTTCATAATTCCTTATCAATTCATAAAAGGCATGCACGGTCCTGCTATTTTCCCTCTCCCAGCAGGTCCTGCAAAGTCCGCATGTGGAACAGACCCTGCTCCTGGCCTCCTTCATAACCCTGTCGAGGTATCCCTTCCGCAGGGCTTCCCTTTCGTCGTTTAAAGGCTCCAGAAAGCTTTTGCCCATTTCCTCCAGCAGAACGGCCATATCATAAAGCTCCAGCCTGGCGAGGTTCACCGCACCGGGACCCGGCACGGCGGCCGCCGGCGATGCCTCCAGGTAAAACTTCATCCTTTTAATGGCCGGCTTCGGGATCATCAGGAACAGCCCCACCGCAACAATAAGCGCCGGCAGGGGGATTATGCTTTCACCCATTGAGTTTACGTAGAGGTTGTACAAGATGTATCCCAGGACAAAACCCGCCGCCGACCCCGGCTTGCCCAGCCTGTGAAACGTGCCTGCAACAAGCCCTGAAAAAGCCATAATTGCCGCAAACCACGGCGACAGGGCCAGAGAAGACCCGGTGACGCCGATTATAATACCCGCAGCCGCTCCCGCCCCGGCGCCGTTTATGAGAGCCATTACCAGCACCGCCAGGACCCCGAGCACATCTTTAAGGTTTACCCCGGAAAATTCCAGACCCTGCGCCATGGGAAGTAAAACCCCGGCCAGTACGGCCAGGCATATATTTTTTTCCGCCTCTCCCACTGGCACCCTGAAAACCCAGTGCAGCCCACCCGGGATTATGAAAATCATTATGCATGAGAGGCCGCATTCCATGACAAGAAGCAGCAGATCGTAGGGGGAATAACCCCCTGTCACCAGAAATATGAGCCCTCCAAGGGCGTTGGATATAAATACCAGGGCCGCCGTCAGAAACTCTCCGGGCTTTAAATGCTTTTGGAGCACGGTAAAAGCCGCGGTAAAAATCGCCGTGGCGAAAAAGTATCTCAAGGCGGCGGGACTTTTCACGGCCGATACTATTCCCAGCAAGGAAAACAAACCCGCCGCCGCAAATTTTTCCCTGTAAAGGGCCGCAGCCGCGGTAAAGGAAAGACCAAAGGGATACAGCCCGTTTAGAGAGGCTCGTCCAAAACAGAACGCCAGCAGGGAAAGCCATAATGATTCCGATGAAATAATGCCTGTCAAATTGAGCGACAGGGAAGAAATTTTGCCTTTATTAAATTTTTGGAATTCTATCTGGGCTTTGTTTATCAAGTAAATCACCTACCATGTTTTGTTGGTAGGTTTTATTATATATCAAGGGGTTAGTAAAAATTGTCAATCAAGAGGGGCGATTTTAAAAAATCGTATGACATAAATTCCAATTATCATACAGTTTTTGAAAAAATTCAGGCTTCCAGGCTTACCCGTTTTCTACAGTTTGTGTCATCTGGTGGATTGATAAAGTTCTTTTGCTGTTTTCCACAGACATGTCAAAACTCGACTTCTAAATAATCTGCAATGGTCTGGCTCTATGGTGTCCCGGCCGTCACATGTTAATTTTACTTACTCTGCTGCATGACATGCGGGTTCCATTACAAAAAAATAAGCCGCCCGATAGCGGCTTTTTTCTTAATAAATAAAATATTAAAATATGGTGACCCTGCGGGGATTCGAACCCCGGTTACCGCCGTGAAAGGGCGATGTCTTAACCACTTGACCACAGGGCCGTATATAAAATATAAATGGTAGCGGCGCAGGGATTTGAACCCCGGACACTGCGGGTATGAACCGCATGCTCTAGCCACCTGAGCTACGCCGCCACGTAGTGATGCGAGAAATAGGAGGTGTGATGTGAGATTAAGCAGGATTTTGCCTTTCGGCAAATTCACATATTCCCGCTTTCAACTTCTCACTTGGCACTTCTGATATGGTGGCGGGGGCTGGATTTGAACCAGCGACCTCCGGGTTATGAGCCCGACGAGCTACCAGACTGCTCCACCCCGCGTCATCCAAAATCACGACACAGTTTATATTCTACAATAAAAATTCCGTCCCGTCAAGACCCCCAATATAGAGCCCCTCCATAAAGGTCCTCATAAAACGCTTAATCCTCACATCGCAGCCCCGATAAAAGCCTCATTAGAGCCCTTATATAACAGCCGCAATGAAAAACCGCAGCTAGAACACGCTTAACATCTCTTCTTTCAAATCCGTTATAAACATGTGGCCGGGGGAATGGGTTATCATGATCCCGGGTTTTGATTTCATTGCCACAGCCTGCGGAGTAACCCCGCAGGCCCAGAAGACGGGTACTTCCCCTTCCCTTATCTCCACGGCGTCGCCAAAATCCGGTTTATCCAGAGAAGCTATCCCGATGCTTCCCGGGTCCCCGATATGGACGGGAGCGCCGTGTACCGCCGGAAACCTGGATGTTACCTGGACGGCCCTCACCACAAGGCTCTGCGGGATGGGCCTCATGCTTACCACCATTTGGCCCCGAAAGATTCCGGCAGGCCTTGTCTCAATGTTTGTAATGTACATGGGCACATTTTTGCCTTCTTCAATGTGCCTAACCGGGATATTATTTTCCAGAAGGGCTTTTTCAAAGGTAAAGCTGCAGCCCAGAAGAAACGCCACAAAGTCGTTCCGCCAGTAATCCCTTATATCCTGAACTTCGGCTTCCAGCACGCCGTTTTTATAAACCCTGTATTTGGGTATATCGGTCCGTAAATCCGCCCCTTTTGCAACGCCTTTGGGTTCCGCGCTGCCCGCGTCCGTGACATCCAGAACGGGACAGGGCTTGGGATTTCTATAGGCAAAAAGTAAAAAATCGTAAGCCAGATCTTTGGGGAGGATTACAAGGTTGGCCTGAGTGTAGCCGAGCGCCACACCGCAGGTGGGGCCGGTCAGCACGCCTTCACGGATCAATCTCCTGGCATCGGGTGCTTTAAGATTTTTGAAATCTACTTTTTCAGCCATTATACCACCCCAATATTTTAAAGCGTCTCCACGCTCACGTCATAAGACCTGCCGTTTACGTTTACGTCGAAATATCTCAGCGGTTTCAGAGTCTCCCTGATTTTTTTGATTTTATGTTCACTTTCCATTAAAATCCTGTGGGCCTCGGAAATGTCCACCGCTTTAAATCTCAACCTGTCGCCCGGCTTTAACTGCGCAAGCTGGGCCAGGTCAGCAGAAATGACCGTCGCAATCTTTGTGTAACCGCCGGTGGTCTGGGCGTCCTTCATCATTATAATGGGCTTTCCGTTTCCCGGTATCTGGACGGCGCCGGGCAAAAGCCCGTCGGTTATTATGTCATGTTTTTCTATGGCCCTTATCTCCGGACCCTCCAGCCTGTAACCCATCCTGTCCGAATCCTTGGTAATTGTATATGTGGAACTGAAAAAAAGTTTAAGGGCTTCTTCTGTAAAGTGGTCGCTCTGGGGGCCGGGTATCACCCGGATCTCGGCCTCATCGGAGTATGAAGGGATGAACTCATCCAATACCTTCCTGAAAATGGAAATCGAACCGGCGTCTTTGCTGGAAAGGATGTCGCCTTTTTCTATGCGCCTGCCCCTTACTCCTCCTATGCCGCCGCGAATGTATGTGGATGCACTGCCCATGATCACATCCGCCTGGAACCCTCCGGAAACGGCCAGATACGCCCTGCAGCCGGACTTTATAGCCCCAAAGGACAGGACATCCCCCTTCCTTACCGGAAAGGAAGACCAGCACGCTCTCGGAGAACCGTTCACCAGAGGCGGCATTTCCGCTCCGGCCACCGCCACCGTCACATCTTCCATGACTTCGAGGGTCGGCCCCATGACGGTTATTTCGAGGGCGGGGGCCGATTCGTCGTTGCCCGCCAGAATGTTGGCCACCCGGAAGGAAAACTCATCCATGGCCCCGGCCGTGGGGACCCCCTGGCTTTCATACCCGAACCTGCCCATATCCTGAATTGTGGTAAAAAGGCCGGGATTTATCACCTTGAAACACTCCACTTTTTCTCCCTCGCTTTAAAAGTTACTGTCAGCTTTTAATTCCTGGCCGCGGGCAGGATTTACCCGCCGTCATATTCGTAAAACCTGACCCTGTAAATACCCCTGTTTATCTCGTCCTCAATTTTATAAAATTCGTCCTCGCTTATGCGCACGAATTTGATGTAGTTGCCGGCTTCCAGAAGGATGGGCTTTTCCCTTTTGGGATCGTACAGCTTTACGGGGGTTTTGCCTATGAGCCTCCACCCTCCCGGGCTTGTCAGGGGGTATATGCCCGTCTGGCCTCCCGCAATGCCCACCGAACCGGCCTTTATCTCGGTCCTGGGCTTTTCCAGGCGGGGTGTGGCGATTTTTTCCGACATGCCTCCAAGATACGCAAACCCCATGGTAAAGCCCAGCATGTAAATCCTGTATACGGGCTCTGTGTGAATTTTTATCACTTCTTCTTGAGTCATGCCGTGATACTCCGCCACAAAACCCAGGTCCGGTCCGAATTCACCTCCGTACGCCACGGGGATTTCATAAACCCCGGGCCTGAATTCCTCCACATCATCATGTCCGCCGCCGGCCTGCAAAAGACCCAGCAGCTCGCCGTACCCGATCTTCAGCGGGTCATATTTCACCAGCAGCGACCTGTATGTGGGGATCATGGAAACGATTCCCCCGTATCCTGCTTTTTTTAATGAATTGTAAAGGCCCAGCACCCTTTTGTTGCACTCTTCGCTTATTTCGTTCCCAAACTCCACGACAACGGCCCTGTCTCCACAGGGGAGAATCTTTGGTTTCTCGTACACACTACCAACTCCTCACATGAAACTGCCCATGGGGGCGATTATCACACCGTTTTCCTCCAGGGTCTTCTTAATCTTGTTGGCAAATTCCACCGCCTGGGGATTGTCGCCATGGACGCAGATGGTGTCGGCCTTGACTTTGACGAGACTGCCGTCAACGGCCTCCACGACCCCTTCTTTGACCATTCTCAGGACTCTTTTGCAGGCAAGTTCTTCATCATGAATTACGGCATTGGGAAGTTTCCTGGAAACCAGCGTCCCGTCGGGGTTTAAGTTCCTGTCGGCAAAGACCTCGCACGCAAATTTCAGGCCGGCTTTCTCCGCCGCTCTCTGCATGGCGGTATTCGCCATGCCCACGCAGATGAGGTTCTCATCGACGGCGGCTATGGCCTCTGCGATGGCTGATGCAAGCTTTTCGTCCACCGCCGCCATATTGTACAGGGCGCCGTGGGCTTTTACATGCTGCATTTTGATGCCCCGGCTCCGGCAAAAGGCCTGCAGAGCTCCAATCTGGTAGACGATATAGTTTTTGGCTTCCGCCGGTGAAATATCCATATTTCTCCTGCCGAAACCCGCAAGGTCCGGGAATCCGGGATGCGCCCCCACCGCCACACCGTTTCTCTTCGAGATGTCAACGGTCCTGTCCATCACCATGGGGTCACCGGCATGAAAACCGCAGGCTATGTTGGCTGAAGAAATAAATTTTGCAATCTCCTCATCCATCCCTATTTTATAGGCACCGAAGCTCTCCCCAATATCGCTGTTCAGATCCACCATGTGAGCCATAAAACCTTACCTCCACTCTCTTATGATTTGTTTATGTAAGATTTTTTGCAAATTCCGTACCAAGTGACTCAACCGCGAAACGGGTGTCCGGCGCATATTATGAATCTTTCTCAAGAAGCCGGAGCGCTTCGGACCGCTCCAAAAGTGCTATTTCGCTCTTTTTTTACTTTTTACCACTTTCCTATATTCTTTTCAAGATGTATTATTTTATTGTAGGGGAGGGATGGTCTTGAACGAATCCTTGTTGTTCATGATATTTTTTTTAATATACACATTCCTGATGATCTATTCGGGTAGGAGCGGGTTCTACGACACCTACAACACACGGGATTTCTTTGTGGCCAACCGCTCGCTGGGGCTTTTTTTGAGCACTTCGACTTTTGTAGCCACCTGGTTCAGCGCCGCGTCTTTTTTGGGGCTGGGAAGTTCTCTGTACATTTATGGCATTTCTTCAATTATATACAGCATACTGCAGTGGTTTACAGGCGCTCTCTTTCTTTTCTTTCTGGCTTCTTTGATAAGAGATTATGAAATACTGACATTTTCGGAATTTTTTTATGTGAGGTACGGTTCCAGGCCTCTGCAGTTCTCGGTGGCCGTTTTAATGATAGTCAGCTACATTCTGTATATAACCATGCAGATCAAGGGATTCGGCCTTGTCATGCGGATGCTTTTAAACATCCCTTACAATGCGTCCATACTCCTGGTATACCTCTATATACTCTATACCACTTTCGGGGGACTGTATTCCGTGGTAAAAACCGACGCCGTAAATACCGTCATCATTTTTTTATCCTGTCTAATTTTCGGCGTCTTTATAATTAGACAGAACCACGGCATTGTCAATATTTTCCGCGGTGCTGCGGTTATAGACACTCCGGCCGTTTCCGGCTGGGATATAAAAACTCCTGCAGGGGGGCTTTTAGACCTCTTCTGCAAAGGCCTGCAGCCCCCGCTGTACGTCTTTACATCATTGTTCGGATGGGGTCTGGGTCTGGCGGCCAATCCCCAGTATGTGATAAGAATCATTTCGGCGAAGAGCAATGCGGTGGCCAAAAAAATGATATTATTTTCCCTGCTGATCCTTTCGGCCATATATGGTTTCATCATCATCGGTTCCCTGGGCCTCAGGGTGTTAATCCCAACGGCCCCTCATATAAATAACATCGACGAAATAATCCCCTTTGTCTTTTCAGCCGTGGCCCGCAATTATATCACCGGGATTATTTTGATAGGGATTATTGCGGCTTCGGTATCCACCGCCAATTCCGAGCTGTTGCTCATAGCCAACAGCTTTACCTACGATATCCTCGGTCAATTCAGAAAAGATGATATAGACGATGAAAAAATGCTGTCCTTAAATCGCATGGTGATCGGCGTCGCCGGCACCGCAGCTCTTCTCCTCTCCTTTAATCCTCCAAACATGGTCATCGAATTTGGCGGAAATATATGGGGCATCTTCGCCGCATCCACATTCATCCCGTTGTATGCGGGGGTGTTTCGGAAAGACGTTTCGAGGGTTTCCGCCGAAGCTTCATTTTTCTCGGGCCTGTTTTCCTATCTGTTGATCCTGATTATGTTTCCGTTTTTTAAAAACACCGCCCTGCGCCACATCCATCCGGGGTTTTTCGCCTTTATCATCTCGGCTATGGCTTTTTTTATAGCGAAACGGGGGGCAAAAGATGCGAAGCTTCGAGCTTAAAATACTCATACCTTTTTTAATAATAATTATTTTGTCTCTGGCCACGGTGGGTATAGTGTCCTATTACGGGTCCTGCAAAATCTTTGAATCCATAACGGCTCAGCAGTCTCAGGAAAAATTTACCGTAAATTCTTCTTACATTACCAATCAGCTCCTGGAATTGCAAAAATACACCATTCTCATAGCAATCATAGCCATAATAGTCGCGTCGCAGCTTACAATATTCTTTTCCTACAATCTTGCAAAACCCATAAAAAAACTGGCCATGGCCTGTGACGAGGTATCAAAGGGAAATTTCGACATAGAAATAGACTACAAGAAAAACGACGAAATAGGGATTTTAAAAGACGCATTCAAAAGGATGACGTCAAAACTGAAAGAGTACATTGCAAAGGTCCTGGAGGTCACGAACCTCAATCAGAAAATTATAGACGGGGTAAACTACGGAATAGTCGTATTTAACGGCAAAGGCGCCAAAATCCTGGTAAACAGGTCGGCATCCTCATACATTAAGAAGGATACCAGTTTTAACCGCTTGATCGAAAAGTTGATAGACGACTTCTTCAGTGGAGACATTCCACCTTCCGGGACACAGCAATTCGCCGATAGAGAAAAATCCACAAAATACGTGGAATATGAAATAAATTCTTTTGAAGACATTTTTATTCTGTGTTTTTCAGATATCACGGAAAAAGAAAAAATAAAACAAAAAATGGAACACATAAACCGGCTTGCTTCAATCGGCGAGATGTCGGCCGCCATCGCCCACGAAGTGAGAAACCCCCTGCAGGGCATCCAATCCTGTTTTCAGGTTTTGCAGGCCAAATTTCCGGAAGATGACGGAACTTCCGCAAAACTTTTCGACCTCATCTACCGGGAAATAGAGCGTATAAACGGTATAATCTCCAACCTGCTGAACTTTTCAAGGCCGTCGGAGCCGGAACCGGTGATGCTGTCCTTGAAGGGAGTATTAAATGAAATACTGCCCTTTTTATCGCCCCTCATGAAAAAAAAGGGGTTATCTTTAAATATCTCAATCGATCATGGTGCGGAATATCTCTATGTAGACAAAGCCCATCTGAAGCAGATGCTGCTTAACCTCCTGACCAACTCCATCCGGGCAAGCCATATAAACGGCGAAATAGACATCCTTTCCTCCGCCGCAGCCGGTGAAATTGTTATAACCGTAAGAGACCGCGGCAGGGGCATCCCCGAAAAAAACCTCGAAAAGATCTTCACACCCTTTTTCAGCACTTTTGAAGGCGGCACGGGGCTGGGCCTTTGTGTGGTGCAAAGCCTCGTCTTTAAAAATCGAGGCCGTATATGGATAGAGAGCCGGGAAAATAATGGAACTTCAGTGTATATCGCTTTCCCGTGTTCGTTTTCGCACATAACGAGCGATGCTGTCGATAACACTCGTAATTAAAAATTTCTGCATATTCCATAACCCCTTGCAAAAAGAGGATTTTCAAAAATCTAAATCCTCTTTTTTTGTTGGAATAAAAAATGCTTTGTCAGAAGATAATTGATTACAAATTCTTTCTCCGGCGAACCACATCGGTGGCATTCATGTCGGGTCAGAAGGAAGGGGGTAAGTAAACTTACGCAAAAATATTTCGACCAACGAAAAAAAACTTCAAAAAAACGGAGGGATGGCATTTGGAAAAGAACAAATATTCTCTCAGCATGCTGGTCGGCGCGGCATTCCTGATGGCAACATCGGCCATAGGTCCCGGTTTTTTGACCCAGACCGCAGTTTTTACTCAAAAATTCCTTGCCAGTTTCAGCGCTATAATACTAATCACTGTTTTAGTGGATATCATCGTCCAGATCAACATATGGCGGATAATCGTGGCCGCCGGAAAGTTCGGACAGGAAATAGCCAATGATGTTATGCCCGGCCTCGGTTATATTATATCTTTTATAGTTATGGTGGGCGGTTTAGCTTTTAACATAGGCAATATAGCCGGGACGGGCATGGGTTTAAACACCCTTTTCGGCATAGACGCAAGGACGGGCGCCGCCATCTCCGGTATTATATGCGTAACCATTTTTCTTTCCAGAGAAATAGGCAATGCCATGGACAGGTTTACTCAAGTTCTCGGCGTCCTGATGATTTTCCTGGCGGCATATGTCGGAGTCGCGGCCCATCCTCCGGTGGCCGAGGTGGCCGTCAGAACCTTCTCCCCCGGGAAATTTGATTTCCTCCCGATGATAACATTAATCGGCGGTACGGTGGGAGGCTATATAACCTTTGCGGGCGGACACCGGCTCATCCAGGGCAACATGAAAGGGACAGACGCGGTAAATGAAGCCACCAAAAGCGCCGCTCTGGGGGTAATCGTGGCGGGTGTGATGAGGTATGCGCTGTTTTTTGGCGCCCTGGGAGTCGCCGTAAAAGGCGTTGCTTTCGACCCCGTAAACCCTGCCGCCACTCCTTTTCTCACGGTGGCGGGGACAATCGGCTATAAAATGTTTGGTCTCGTGCTCTGGTCTGCGGCCGCCACTTCGGTGGTGGGGTGTTCCTTTACTTCTCTTTCCTTTATAAAAACCTTCTTCAGGCCCGTGGAACAGCATTTCCAGAAATTCATAATAGGTTTTATAGTGCTGTGCACCACAATTTTTGTAATCGTGGGAAAACCGGTTACGCTTTTGATATTTGCTGGAGCCGTAAACGGTTTGATTTTGCCTTTAACCCTGGGTTCCATGCTCATCGCATCGAGGAATAAAAAAATCATGGGGGACTATCGTCACCCGACAGTACTTCTTGTTCTGGGCATTTTGGTGTTTATCCTCACACTGTACGGCGGAATCAGTTCTCTCGCCGGAATAAAGCAGCTTTTTAAATAGAAAGGGCCTAACGTAAAGCGGCAAAGCTGTTTTGGCAGCGGTGACGGCCCGGCTTTTTACCGATGTCCCGGGCCGTAATCAATATACATACTTTGCGTTATCAATAGTCATACTTTGAGATGGAATCGGTACTGAGGCACAGGTTCGCCTGTGTTTTTTTAGCTCATAGAGGATAATTATATATTTATGTCGAAAACTTTATACAGGTGATATATTGTATGAGCTACAAGATTCTTATCGTGGACGATGAACCCACCATATGCAGCGCCTTAAAAATTTCTCTTGAGGACGACGGATATAAAGTGCAGGCGGCCCTTTCGGCTTCAGAAGCTTTGTCCTGCCTGAAAAGTTTCCCACCCGATGTGGCTGTGGTGGACCTGAGACTTTCGGACATGGACGGGATATCTTTGTTGTCACAAATAAAAGATTTCGATGAAGATATCGCGGTTATAATGATAACCGCCTACGGCGAAACCAAAACGGCGGTGGAAGCGGTTAAGAAGGGCGCCTATGACTTTATCACCAAACCTTTTGACATAAGTGAATTGAAGATCTCCATTGAACGGGCTCTGCAGGAGAGGGCCTTAAAAAATGAAAATACCATCCTCAGGTCAAAAGACGAAAAAACCGCTCTGATAACCCGCGACCCCGCTATGCTCCAAATCCTGGCCCAAATAGATGCCATCGCGCCGGTGGACTCAAGCGTCCTTGTGGAAGGCGAAACGGGCACGGGAAAGGAGCTTATAGCCCGCATCATTCACGAAAAAAGCCGCAGGGCAAAGAAACCTTTTATTACGGTCAACTGCAGCACCATACCAACCAATCTCTTTGAAAGCGAACTTTTCGGCCACGAAAAAAATGCGTTTACCGGCGCTTCAGGGCGTAAAAAAGGCCTTCTTGAACTGGCGGATGGAGGGACTTTTTTCTTTGACGAAATAGGCGAGCTTTCGCCGGACCTGCAGGCCAAGCTTTTAAGATTTCTGGAAGAGCGGCAGATCCGGCGAGTGGGAGGCCTTGTCAGTATTCCGGTGGACGTGCGCATAATAGCGGCCACAAATAAAAATCTAAAAGAAGAAGTAGATAAAAACAGTTTCAGAAGCGACCTTTACTACAGATTAAACGTGGTCCTTTTGAAAATCCCTCCTCTCAGGCAGCGCCCGGGGGACATTCCCCTGCTGCTCGATTATTACAGGCAAATTTTTAACCGCCAGTTCAAAAAAAATATAAAAGGCTTTTCCGAAAAGGCCTTATCGCTGCTTCAAAACTACTGCTGGCCCGGAAATGTAAGAGAGCTCAAAAACATACTGGAGCGGGCTTTTATTCTGGTAAAAGGCGACATCATCACGGAAAAGGAACTGCCTGTGGAACTCAAGGTAAAGGAGACCCGTGCGGATGCCCCTTCGATAAAAAGGGAATTTGCATCCCTGGAGGAACTGGAAAAGCAGTATATAAGTGAAGCATTGGAAAAGACCCGGTGGAATATAACAAAGGCCGCAGAGCTTTTGGGCATCAGCCGTTTTGCGCTGCAGCGCCGAATTAAGAAGTATTTTGGATGAAATATTTTGGATGAAAATAAAGCAAAAGCCGATCGTTCAATTAATTTTTCCGTTTATCGGAAAACACAGCTTAAAATGCGTGTAAAAAAGGGGCTGACCCAGTTGTTTCTGGACAGCCCCTTTTTATTCATCGACCGTGTTATTTTATCTCCACTGTGGCGCCGACTTCGGCGAGTTTTGCCTTTATCTGTTCCGCCTCTTCCTTGCTTACCTTTTCCTTTACAGGTTTCGGAGCACCGTCCACCAGGTCCTTGGCTTCTTTCAGGCCGAGACCGGTAACTTCCCTGACCACCTTGATGACCTTGATCTTCTGGTCTCCGGCATTGGCAAGGATGACATCGAACTCCGTCTGTTCGGGAGCTGCTGCCTCGGCAGCGGCTCCACCCGCCGCCGGTGCTGCGGCAACGGCTACGGGAGCCGCGGCGGTGACACCAAACCTGTCCTGAAGTTCCTTTACCAGCTCGGCAAGCTCTAAAACCGTCATATTCTCAATGGCAGAAATGATTTCTTCCTTTGTCATTTTAAAAATTCCTCCTCTTTTATTTTTGATTGAAAATGACTTGCTTTCCTTTCGTCAGCATGTTTGAAACTCCTGCTGCTAAACAAAAGGCCTTTGCCTGACACATCAGGACGCTTTTTTGTCCTGTATGGCCTGCAGGGTATATACCAGATTGCGCAGGGTGCCCTGCAGGACGCCCACAATGCCGTAAAGAGGCGATTGAATGGAACCCACCGCTTTGGCCAGAAGCTCTTCTCTCGGCGGCATTTTGGAGAGGTCCGCTATCATGTCGCTGTTCAGCACTTTTCCTTCAACGACTCCGGCTTTTATCTCCAGTTCCTTGTGGGCTTTTGCAAAATCCACCAGCACCTTGGCCGGCGCCACGGGGTCCTTATAGCTGAAGGCAATCGCCGTGGGTCCCTCCAGGAATTGGTCCAGGTTGTAGTTAAAGTCCTTTATGGCTATACGGGTTAAGGTGTTTTTAACAACCTTAAACTCCACGCCCTGCTCCCGGAGCTTCTTCCTGAGCTCGGTTATATCGGCTACGTTTAGCCCCCTGTAATCCGTAAGTATGGCCGCTTTCGACCGGCCGAACTTGTCCCTGAGTTCCTCCACAGTCTTGACTTTTTTCTCGTTTACGGCCACTTTCTCACCTCCCCCTGAAAATTTTAGGGAATAAATAAAGCCCTCCTGCAGAATGCGCAGAAAGGCTTGTAGTCGCATATTAGCCCAAGCGGGACCCGACTTTGTAAAAAGGTCCAGCGCTCTTTCCCTTTCCGCCTCGGTAGGAAATTAAGCCTTCCGGCACCTACTGTCTGCAGCGAATTCTTGATTTTTTTATTTGGACTCAATCAGTCTCGCGGGATTTATCTTAATCCCCGGCCCCATGGTGCTGGATATGACTACGCTTTTGATGTACTGACCCTTGGCGGCCGCGGGCTTTGCCTTAATTATCGCCTCCATTAGGGCTCGAAAGTTATCCAGCAATTTTTCACGACCGAAAGATTTCTTTCCTATGGGAGCATGAACTATACTTGTCTTGTCCACCCGGTATTCAATCTTACCGGCTTTTATCTCCTTTACGGCCTTGCCCACATCAAAGGTCACCGTGCCGGCCTTTGGATTGGGCATGAGGCCTTTGGGTCCGAGAATTCTTCCGAGTTTGCCGACGGCGCCCATCATGTCTGGAGTGGCTACGGCCACGTCGAAATCCAGAAAACCGTCTTCAACTCTTGATACCAGGTCTTCGGCGCCGACGATGTCAGCTCCCGCTTCCTCCGCCTCCCTGGCTTTGTCCCCTTTGGCAAACACCGCCACCTTTACCGCCTTTCCGGTGCCGTGGGGAAGAGTCACAACGCCCCTCACCTGCTGATCCGCGTGTCTGGGGTCCACCCCCAGGCGCACCGCCACCTCTATGGTCTCATCGAACTTTTTATTGGCTGTTTTCTCCACCAGTTCTATGGCTTCCACGGGGTCATACAGCTTCGTCCTGTCAACAAGTTTGAGCGCTTCGAGATAATTCTTACCGTGTTTCGGCATTCGTCAAAACCTCCTTGTGGTATTAGCGGAAATTTCCTCCCACTTTTTTGGCTAAGTATCAAATTTTAAAACAAACGCAGGCTGTACATTCCTGCGCACTTCGCCTTCAGATCATTCCACCACCGTAATGCCCATGCTTCTGGCCGTGCCTTCAATCATTCTCATGGCGGCCTCCAGGGAGTTGGCGTTCAGGTCCTTCATCTTAAGTTCCGCTATTTCCCGGATGTCTTTTTTGGTAACTTTTGCCACCTTGTTTTTATTCGGCTCGCCTGAACCTTTCTCAATCCCGGCGGCCTTCTTCAACAGCACCGCCGCCGGCGGAGTCTTGAGCACAAACGTAAAAGATCTATCCTGATATACAGTAAGTTCTACCGGTATTATGAGGCCGGCCTGAGCGGCTGTCCTTTCATTAAACTCCTTGCAGAAATTCATTATATTTATCCCAGTGGGACCCAGAGCGGGACCGACCGGAGGAGCAGGTGTCGCTTTACCGGCGGGAATCTGAAGTTTAACTATGGATACGACCTTTTTAGCCATATTTCACACCTCCTGTAACATGCTCCATTGGTTGGAATGCATTATAATTTTTCCACCTGGTTGAATTCCAGTTCGATGGGAGTCTCCCGTCCGAACATGGAAATTAGCACTTTCAATTTTTGCTTTTCGGGATTTACTTCCACGACTTTTCCGGCGAAGTTTTCAAAAGGCCCCGACACGACTTTGACGTTCTGGTTAACGGCAATGTCTATCTTGGGCTTGGGTTCCTCTATTCCCATCTTCTTTAATATGTTCTTAATTTCAGATTCCTGCAGGGGGATGGGTTTTGTGCCAGCTCCCACAAATCCGGTGACTCCGGGGGTGTTTCTCACCACATACCAGGAATCATCGGTCACTATCATCTCCACCAGGACATAACCCGGAAAAACCTTGCGCTGCGTGACCTTTTTCTTCCCGTTTTTGATTTCCACTTCTTCCTCCATAGGCACCAGGACCCGAAAAATCTTGTCCTGCATACCCATGGACTCCACCCGCTTTTCCAGGTTTGCTTTGACTTTATTTTCATAGCCGGAATAGGTGTGAACTACATACCAGTTTTTGGCAGACATACCACTTCTCGATGCCCCTTCCTTCTTCACCGGAGAATCAACGACAGCAATTTATAGAGGATGGTATCGGTAATCCATATTATACCGCTCACTATGGCAACGGATACTAAAACCACTATGGTATACGACACCAGATCGTTTCTCGTAGGCCATGTAACTTTCTTAAGTTCCGATCTTACCTCTCTGAAGAACCTCTGCGTTCTTTTCAAAAGACCCTCGCTAGCGGCCGCCATTGAACCTATCCCCCCAACTTTATTTTGTCTCTTTGTGGAGTGTGTGTTTCCTGCAGTGCTTGCAGTACTTGTTTAATTCCAGTCGGTCAGGGTCATTCTTCTTATTTTTCTGGGTAAAATAATTCCTCTGCTTGCATTCGGTGCACGCCAGTACTATGTTGACCCTCATCTCGCCACCTCCTACCGCTCATGCTTCTATAAGTACATGGATCGTCCTTCTTCAGCCACTAATTCAATTTATCATAATTCCGTGTTATTGTCAACAAAAAGCATAAATCAAAGGGGAATCTTGCGATTCCCCTCGTTTTCTCCATTTATCTATTCTATAATCTCCGTAACTACGCCGGCTCCCACGGTCCTGCCGCCTTCCCTTATGGCGAACCTCAGCCCTTCTT
>NZ_JBJYKD010000025.1:0-49307 GCF_049310025.1 Thermorhabdus hydrogeniformans
TCTTCATTCTTGAGCATCATCTTTCTTCGTCCCGACAGAGCCGATGTTCCAGCGAAGATTTCCGCCGCTGTTGCAGTTACGGTTTTTATTCCTGCGACGGGAGTGCGGATGGTAGAATTCAAAACATCATCACGATTAGGCAATATAATTTCTGCCAATTAAACCACCTCCTGGTATACGAATACCACATGGTTATCCTGCTGTTTTAGGCCATATTTATATGTCTTGCCAGATGTTATATCTATAAACTTATGTGGCATATCATCGGCCTGATGTGCAGCAAGCGCATTACTTACCGATCCCACCTGTTGGTCTGTATATGAATTTGCTGCTGTCACGGCTGCTGAGCCTGCCGCATCTGCTTTGGCTTGAGCTCCTGCAGGAGTTTCCTTGGCATTCCATGTATCTTTTTCAACCTGGGTAACATGCATGACTGTATTCCCGGTATGATTATCAAAATCGGCCTGAGTAACATATATTTCAGATCCCAGTGTTGCTGAAACGTTTGTAGCATTCCCAACAAGGGTTATTACGTTTATATATCTCTCTACTACGTCAGGCCCCCCGCCGGCGGGGATATACTCAGCATTCGTCCCAGCGTTACCGTAGCAATAGAGTATTTCGCCTTCGTCTGGATCCTGGGCGAAAACTCCAAGCTCGCGCCAGTAAAACCCGGTTAATATATCCGCATTCGTAAAATAGCTTCGAAGTTTGGCTTTTCCTCCCGTTAGCGTTTCGATTCCTAGTATTGTTAGCTCTTTTTTTGTATTGATTAAACTGGTTAAATCTACGATACTTTGTCCGCTAAGGCTGCCATCACCAATTTTTATTTTTGTGAAATTTAATTGAGTTCCTGTCTGGGCTTTGGCCTGTAGGTTTCTACCTTTATTCGTCAGTATAAGGCCTCCAAAAGCTCCCACTTAAACCACCTGCCTTATTTCTTGATAGTCGGCTATGTGAACAACATTGCCAAAATACAAATTCATTTCATCCGTGGCTGTTATTTCTACGGCTTCTAGCCAGCTTCTAGCATTTTTGACCGAATTTAAAACCTTTAAGAACTGATTAAGCAGCGTAGTATTTACCTGAGTATTAGTAGTTAACACCTTAAAATAAAACGGCTGGCCGCCATATTCAAACCATTCCTGGACTTCACCGTCTCCAAAATAGGTTTTTACGGTTTCCTCTACCGCAAAAGGCGTGCCCCTATATCTATGGACTTTAATAGCATTTTTTATCAGGCTCCGCTTTATTTCAATTTCTGCAGTTGAATCATACCAATCGATGTGCATCTGCCAGGCCAATTCATCCAGAGCAGCATCATCCAGTTCATCAATGCGGAAAAGAATTAAGCAGGCCTTAACCTCATCGGCCAGCTGCCGGAAATGAGGGTTTAAAGCTGCACAAAGCGCCTGGGTTGTCGGATCCTGTTTCATGTATGAAGTTTGGAAGCTTAGAAGGTCAACGTTTTTCAGGTCCATTTATATCAGACCTCCATAAGTGACAGTTACGGTGCCGGTTTTGGCCACCTGGTCAGGGTTGATTTCGGTATATACCGGACTTGTTATATCAATTCTAAATGCCCCAGCATTAAGCATCAATTGCCGTAAATAATCAGGGTTAATGGCCCGCCCTAATTTCCCCGCCTGCCATAACTTATATTGATCTACAGCACCGCCGAATCCTTCGATAGCGTTTCTTATTGCAGTTTCCTCGATTTGCCATTCTTTTGCAATATAATAAGTCAAGGTTATGTTGTAAGAAACTTCTGTGGGGGCTACCACCTGAACATTATCCGTGAGTGGCCTTTTATCTTTTGCACTTACGATAGCGCTTACTTTATCGAGGATGGCCTGAGAGGGGATCTCTCCATTGGCCATTAAGGGGACTATCTTTACAACTCCGGGAGATGGTGAAGAAACAGAGATATCGGCGATATTTGCGTCGGCTGTTTTTGCCCAATATATATAAGCCCCTTCAGGGCCTGCGGTCGAGAAACTTTCCGGTGCCTGCCGGATCCTGTCTCGGTAGTGGTCATCATCCTCGGTATCTGAACCTCCAGAGCTGGTATCAGTATTAGTCACAGAGGCAACATACGGCACCGGGTCAACAATTGTTTTTATCTGCCCCGGAGCAAAACCGTTATATTTTTCTCCCCCTTCAGTAGCTTCAGCAATTACATCGCCCTCTGTCTGGCCTGCCGGAATTGTAAGTTCCTGAATCGTTGCAAAATAAAGTTGCCCGTCAGGAGTGGCGCGAGTTCCCGCGGGGATTGTAATATATGTTGGCTGAATAGCCGAAAGTGTAAATCTTAAAGTAACTCTAGCTTTTTGGGCCTGAAGCCGTGCTGTATTATAAAACTCTCCTATCGCATCAAGTTTATCGCCCGTCGCATATCTCAAAAGATTTTGTTTCGCCGATTCGTTAATGTCATTTTTCAATCCCACGATTAAAGGTAAAAATTGTAATAAAAAAGTCCGGCGCTCGTCACCCGGATAAAAGGTTTCCCCTAATGTACTTTCGAAATCCTGTATGAGTTGGTTTTTTAAACTTTCGGCATCCACATCAACAAAATTTATGCCGCTCATACCTCTATCACCACCCTGAACTGCATATTCCCTTCATCATCCACACCGGTAAACTTTACTTCTTTGACTGTAGCCCTGGGTTCATAATCAGCCACAAGTCTGTATACTTCTGCAACATACAGAGCCACGGCAGTATCCAGGGGCTTATCAAGAATACTCTGATCAAGGCCCAGGGTCCGGTCATATGCCACTTCATAACGCCAAGTGGATATAAGATTTCTAACGTTCTGAGCTACTCTTTCCGCATCTTTTGCGGCCCAATTCAAATTAACGGGTTTTGAGGTATCTATGATATATTCCATTCAATCACCTACTCCGGCAAGCGTGAACGCATATTGGGATTGTTCCTTTTCATATCGGCCTTATCCGATGGTCCCAGTAAATTTATATTTCCTGATACTTTTGGAAGGGATATGCCTGGAGCATACGAAGTTGAAGTTTTTTTGGCGCTCTTTGAAGTCTGGGCGCTCCCCGGGCGGACATATTCTTCAAACTCCAACTGAATAGTCCCCGAAAGAATATTCCCGTTTGAATCTATTACTGTATTATTCAATGAAGCACTCTTGAGAAGCCATTTATTCGCACCCAGGGGTATCCCGCCCAATATAAAAGGGTAAGGCTTGCCGGCTTCAACAAGAGCTTTCCATGCTCCGTATTCATTTCTGACATTTACGCCCATGGAAACATCAAGAGGAATACTAATGCTCATCGTATATAGATCGGGTCCCTTTATATAGGTGCTTGGCTTTTTATTTGCCGCATCCTGTTTTTCAGTTTCTAGACTACTATTCATGGTAAAATCATCGAAAGTATATATTTTCTGGTTGTTTACCTGAAATGTTTTATTCGCAAAAACCGCAATAGGCATGTAACCACCGCCTAAAACTTAGCTATAATGAGCCCATCGTTCATACAGTTTGAAAAGAAAACCACCGCAACATTATCCCCTACCTGAAGGGTTCCAACATGAGAAGCCGCTTTTAAAGGCCAGGATACATCATTATCCCTTTCAGGAAATAAAACCCGTATCCCTGAAGATTCTATACTCGATACCTTGCCCTTTAAAACCATCAATACCCCTCCAGCGGTTTCCTGAGTTTTAAAAAGGTCTTTTTATTCGCAAGTTTATGGGTTACTTGTTCGCAAAAGTATTTCCCATCGGCCATGCCTACTCCCTGTATCTGTATTACATTACCTGCCGCAATCCCGGGAGCAAGTTCGATGGTGCAGTATCCGGTATTTTCATACTTATTTTTAGAACGAAGGATATTTTTGGCGAATCGTTCAGCCTCCGCCTGGCTTGAAACAAATATATCAGCAAATTTTAAAACAGGTCCGAAAGCCCCGGAAGGTTTATACTCATATTTGATGTCTCCGAAAGATATGCGGCACCCGCCATATATCCATGCTGATTTTTGCAAAAAACTATAATCCCCGTCAAAATCATCAATATAGATGGTCTTAACCGGTGCCTGGGCCTCCATATATCGCTCATCATATATTACAACCTTCTGGCCAGTTATTTTCAGCATGTATCCTTCCAGTAAACACCGCCATGCCAGAAAAGCGAAGTCTGCCTGTTCGAATTGGTCTACACGCTCATAAAGAGGATTTTGTACCTTATAAGTCTCCAGCAGGAATCCATACTTCCTTGCCAGTTCAGTAACTATCTCCAGGAACCTTACATTTTCCCAGGCCTTGGTATTTTCCATTTTAGCATCCTGGGGAATGGCCAGGGCACGAATAATAAACAAACCCCGATGCTGTTCGAGCTCGTCTATATACATGCGGCCAGAATCAAAGCCATTTTCTTTTATTTGGACCTCATCATTTTTCTTCGGTTTCCATCGGCTCCAAAATCCTTCCGGGTCATCAAACCAGACTTCCAAGCTGTCAGCAATCCCCCCGGCATTATCGGTTATGTCAGCTTTATGAATTTCAACAACATCGGTTATATCTTTGCCTTCATATATCAGCTGCAATGCTCTGTCACCTCTTCCATGGCGGGAGGGTTGCGGCAGCTTCTTGTTCTATGATTGGGATCTTTAACTTTACTCCTGCATCAAATACCAGCACACTGGCATATTGTGGATTGGCCTGAATTATCAGGTGAGCTTTAAACTCATCGTTGTATGCATCCAGAGCGAGCATGTCAAAGGTATCACCCTGCATTGTAATATATTCAAAATAATTAGTAGCCATAGGCAACCCTCGCCCTTTCACGCTCGATTTCTTCTATCATCATCCGTATTTCTTCTTTGTGTTTTTGCAGTATGGGTTCCAGTTCCGCACGATTTCCGCCGTAGATGGTGGGATTATAAATTATCTGAATACTGCTCCCGGTAGGTTTTGCTCCAAGTATTTGAGCGGTTTTGTTCAATAAGCTCAGGCTTCTTGGGGTCCTTTTAAGCGGAATGGCCATTTCTGCCCAGTCCGCTTCGCCAAATATCGAGGGTTCGGTTGCTATACCACCTTCAGCAAATCGGGGCATTGAGCTTGATATATTTGCCTGTAGTTCTACACTCTTGCCACTAAAGCCCAAAAATTTTCCTACACTGCCTATAACATTACTAACGCCGCCTATAAATTTAGATGTTAAATTGGCTATCGGAGAAATTAAACTCAAAAACTTCTCAATAATTGGCATAACCAATTTTATTGCTCCCCCCAGAACAGCACCAATGATATTGGCAAGCAATTGAATAATTGGTATTACTGCCTGCAAAAGCGGGAATATAGAGTTCAAAATCTGCATAAGTGGGGGCAATAATGCCTGAACTATTTCCGTTAATACAGGAATTATCGCACTTAAAGCGGTAGTTAAAAGCGAGCTAATTATTGTGGCAACCATCGCAATGATAGGGGTTAATGCCTGTAAAAATGGTAATATAGCCTGCAACATCTGCATGATCGGAGGTAAAATACCCTGAATGAGCTGCACCAATACAGGTATTATCGGTTGAAGCACTGAAAATACAGCCGTTATCAGCTGTGCTGCGATTGGGAGGATTTGCTGAACCAGTTGCATTAAAAGCGGAAGTAAGGGCTGTATAAGAGATATGAGCATGCTGAAACCTTGATTTAATAAAGGCATTGCAGTCTGTATAATCTGCATCACTATGGGCAAAGCCTGCTGTATGATATTCACAAGCATGGGACCCATGGTGCTGCCTATAGTATCAAATATAGGCATCAGTATTTGTGCAAATTGACTTGCCACATTTAAAAGGTCCGGCAATAAATTTGCTATATTGCCCAAAAATCCACCTAATGCACTGGATAATTTAGGGGCTATGGCAGGTAAGTCGGAAACCAGCTTATCTATTACTGGTTGTATTTTGGGCAACAAAGACGCCAAAATCCTGTTTCCAAGACCCATTACTGAAAGCTTCAGCTTATCAATTGTATCTCCTAAGTTATCCAAAGCTTCAACCTGCTCACCTGACATGACAAGACCCAACTTGTCAGCTTCAGTAGCGAGCTTTTGTATTTCATCAGTTCCGGCATTGAGTATGGGAAATAGCTCCGACGCACCCCGGCCAAAAAGTTTAAATGCCAGCGCATTCCTATCTGCTTGGTTTTCTACTTTTGAAAGCTGGACAAGAGCCTCCTGAAATACCTGGGACTGCGGCCTGAGTTTTCCGGCCCCATCTGTCACCGAAATTCCCAGGGCCTGGAATGCGGCTGCGGTATCTTTACTGCCCTTTCGGGCTGCATCCATCTGCTTTGTCATAATGCTTATGGCCTGGGGGAGGGCCTCAAAATTCGTCCCCACCTGGCTTGATATATACTGCAGGCGCTGTAATTCCTCAGCGGAAAGTCCTGTTTTATCCCGCATCTTTACCAACTGATCACCGGTCTCAGTAGCCTTCATCAATAATCCGCCAAGAGCAACTGCCCCGGTACCTATTCCGGCGGCAACCGCAGCTCCAGTGACTGCAGCGGCTTTACCTATTATGCTTAAACCCTTGGATGCGAAGCTGCCAAGTTTTGAAAAAGTTCGAGATGCTTTCGATGTCTGAGCGGATGCTTTCATTAAAGCGGTTTGTAAAGATGGGTCCACTTTGCCGGCAAGAGTAATCAGCGCTCTAAGTTCCTTTTGACTGGCCACCGGCGGCTGCCTCCCTTCTTAACCTTTCGGCTTCTTCACATAAAGTATGGTAAAAGTCAAGAAAATCCACTAACGGTTGATTAAAACACCATTCTGCCGATGTGGATGTTATTAAAGTAACCTGAGCAATTGCGGTCTTTATAAAATGGTCGGAGATTATTCCGCCAAATTGAGATAGAAAAAACTCCTTGCTATAGAAGCAGCCTTATCTGCATCCTTCGCACTCATCCGCATTATATCAGTTATATCTATGGCTGAATTTACTTTGCATACCGCTTCCGCAAAAAGGTATAAATGATAGTCAGGGTCCGTTTCGGGTATACTTAAAGGTATTCCTGCTGCCTTCATCTTTTTGCTGGCGTTAAGTTTATCCTTTGCCGTCAAATTCTCAAAGTCGTAGGGCAGTTCTGTGACCTCTTCCCCATTAATCATAATGGGTTTTGACAATTTTAAAGTCTCCATGATAATCCTCCTTAAAAGTTTGGGCGGCCCTTAACCGAGAGCCGCCCTGATGTTTTTCATATAATCGACACCATTAATCTTGTAAATATAGTTCCTTTTGTCAATCAACAATGTTTCAACGCCATTTATTACCTGCCGATACCTGAGCACTTCAAAATCAATGCTCCCATCCATGGTCGTTGCCGGCGATTCAACTTTCCCAGGGTCATACTTTTTATTGATGCCGGTAATAAATATCTTAGCTCCTTCCGGCACTATCTGCCCGTTGGCCGTCAATGTATCCCTTACAAATCGGAGTTCAAGGTTTTGGGTACCAGGCTTAGCAAGATTTGAAGCGTTTTTGTTGATTGACCGCATATTTATGGTAAAAGTCATGCTCCCAATCTGACCAGGGACAGGCATATCAATGGACCCCATTATACCAGCGCCTTTTATCTCCCCTGTCTGAATCTCTATGGAAGGTAGCTGGCAGGATACGTTATCGTCAATTTCCACCCCATCAGCCAAAAGTTTATGGGCTATTACATTCCCGGATATTATCATGCCTGCTCACCTCCGAACAATACATCAATGCCCCGGGTGGTATACTCAATCTTTGCAGTTATGCTCTTGCCTGGCGGTGTGGTAGTTGTGGCCACATCAAAGACAAAGTCTCCTTCCACGATGTCGCTGGTCGGGTTGCTGGTTTCATTGAAAGCAATTGTCCCATATAGCAATGCTCCACGGTTTACAAGACTATCGAGAAATTCCTGATAATCATTGAGTATCGTATCGACCCTGGCCCGATCCATTGGCTTATCTACCTGGGCACCGTAGCGGCTCTGGAAATCGTTCACCAGGTAATAAAGCATCCTTACGCTGGAATCGAATTTATTCCTGGGGTCCATGTCTTTGCCGTATTCGTATTCTCCGGTATGGGGTCCCCAGAGCACCCAGCGGCCTCCCCAGTATGTGAGCGTCCTGATGCCCTTGCTGTTTAAGTCGTTGGCCTGGACCTGGTCAAATTCTATGGGAGTGCCATCGGCAAGGCACATTCCGGTTACATCCACCGGCTTATTCGAAGGTGTCTCATAGGGAATGTTGTCATTGTTATAATCCACCCATTGCATGGTCACTGTGGCAAGTGTGGATAGGTGGAATTTTCTGTTCCCGTTTTTAGCAAGCGGCCAGCAAGGGGCTTCATTGGCCCCAGTGTAACCATTTGTAGACTTCCAGGTTTTGACTTCCTCAATAGTATCTGCACTGGTATCTGCCGCCAGATTGCTGTTTACAAACGCATACCAGTGCCCGTTTATCTTTTGGGCTGCTGCTTTTAGGGCGGCGTCAACTTCGGGATGATGGCTCCAGCCGGGGGCGTCGAGGATAGTAGGTATCATATTGTAAGTTTGATATACCAAGTCTACAACCGATATCCCGGTTTTTTCTCCTGTAGTAGAATTGGTTCCACCTATAACTTCAGTGGCGGTTATGGCAGCCGGATTGACCTCATCAAAAGTTACATCCACAGGAGATGTTAAAGTCCCTTTAAGGTCTTTAATTAACACTTTTGTGCCGTCGGGGGTGTATTCCGCACTGAAATCAGTCCCCAATACCTTGCCGGCAATTGCAACGGTTTTGAGAATAACCTTGTCATTGTTTATATACCCCTGGCCGTTGGTAAGAGTAACGCTGGCTGTCTTGGCTGATGTTTTATGTGTATCGGGGTCAAGAACATTGACTAAAATGACAGGTCCGATAACCTGAATGCTATTTTTGAAATGCGCATATATTGCCTCACACAGATCGAAATCATCCCAGTTGCTGTCATTGTAGCCCACTTTGGTTACAGCATCAGAAAAGCTCTGCACCAATATAGGTTTGTTCACTTTCCCGGAATAATCCATAAGCTGATGCACTGGAAGCCGTCCGAAATATACCGGAAGTGTGGACACCCCTTTAGGAGGTATTAAATCCTGGGTGGGCTGCAAATCGGCATATGCTCCATGAATATACAAGCTATTTCACCTCACTTATAAGAATTGGCGGGCTATTTCCGCCATCGGGTATGTCTGTTTTTTCACCGAGAATGTTATCCAGCCATACCAGTAAGGATATGGCTGTTCCTGATACATGCCCCATTTGATAGGCATTTGTATTACCGCTTTGCCATCGATTATTTGATTTTTCATAAGCTCTGCAACGGTCCTGTCTATAAGATTGAGCAGGTCATTATAACCTTTGAAGTCAGGAGTATAATCCAGCCCTGTAGCAGCCGGTTTATGTAATCCAGGGCTATATACTGCGGCAGAAATCCTGATATTTAACTCCAAACCCTGGCCATCGTCAGTGGCATCATCCATACCAACTATGAGGCAGGGAATTGCAGATTCCATTCCTTCAGGAAGGTATCCTTTCGGAGGTATCCATCCTATGTGAACAGCCGGATTAACGAGCGAATAGTCATGAACATTATTATCTGACGGTTTTTGTAGTTTGATGGCCGGTGAAACTTTTTCCAGCAGGAAAGATTGCAGTGCCTCTAAAACCGATACCGTAGACATGCTATCCCTTCTTTATTTTCTTATTAATGCTGGTCATGCGATATATTATTTCGTGCTCCAGTCTTTCATCAAGCTTTTCCTGGGAAACCTTCTCGATTTGTTTCTTCACTTTTTCATTGGTTATCATTTGAGGAATTGACGATGTAAACACCGGCATTATCGCTTCCCTCAATTTGCCCGCATATCTTCCTTTTTTCATTATTTTAAATGTGCCCGTCCGACGAAAAATATTATATTGCATCTTGTCTTCGTCTTCTGATTTTGCTCCGGTTGGCGCGACAAAAGGTTTGGGTTCGGTATTTATAGTCCTCCTGTCGCCTCGCTTGATTGTCGCCTTGACTTTATACTTCTTCCCCGAGGCAGGCGGCACTTGTGGGCTGTGTGGGAAATGCGCAAGCGTCAGCGAATAGCCTTTTGATACCGCATACGTCGTCAAGTCATTTTTGCTGGGTCGTTTTATACCGCCCTTGAAGGTTTCTTTTACATCGCCGGCTTTGATAGCATATTCTTTCGGCACTATGCGCCCCACCTGGGTAATGACATGGTCAATTGTTCTGTTTAGGGCATGATAAGCCGCTTCTCCGACTTGTTTTTCAAAACCTTTTAATTCCATTGTCAATATGTCAAGTTGTTTCGTATCTACAATAATGCTATCATTTGGCATGATTAAATACCTCTATTTTGCTGTAGAATTATTTCATATACCCCATCATCTTCCCTGCAGTCAAAAACATACATCTGCCGCCCGTCAAAAACCATGGGAGTGCCCTGTTCCGGGCGCTCCCCGAAATCTGAAGCCTTTACGTAAAACAATATCTCCCCTACGCTTATGCCGTCATATTCTTTCTTGGACCTTTGCTGTAGCCGATCATTATCAACAATGACATTAAGGGGCCTGCCGTCTATTGTGTGGGTTTCTGCGAATTCATCAAGGTTAAAAAACACATTAAGGTCTGATTGGATTATATCTTTGAAGCTCATCAGTCAATCTTCACTTTCGCTGTGGTTCCTGCTTGGGCTTTTGGTTCTATTACCCAGCCTGCTTTTATAGCCCCTGCGGTTTTGGTGAGTTTGCCCCCAGCGTCATCCCAGTATACTTCATCGCCAACCGCAAAAGCCACAGTATTATCAGCGGGCAGTTCGAATACTCCTGAAATATTTAGGGCTCCTGTCGCTCCATTGGCTATGCTTTCAGCCGCCACACCGATTCTTGCCCCGATAGGCACCACATCTCCATAGGCTATATCAGTGCCAGTGCTGTTTGTAAAGTCGATAACATCGCCTTTCTGGATATATGTTCCTTTCGCCATATTGTTTACCTCCTAATCAAAATTTTAAAGGCGCATAAATTAAAGCTTATGCGCCGGGATTCTTGTAAAGTCCTCTGTAGTCAAGAACCGTTACACCGTAGTCAATATATATTCTCCACTTAATTCCCAGGAAGTCAAATCCAACCTGGCTTTCAAGTATCGGCATATCGTTCCCATTCAAATATGTGACCTCAATGGTATCTATATCAGCGGGAGAAGCTGCAAGATACCAGGCGGTTTCACTATAATCATCGAGCTCAGCATCAGCCACAATGGTCAGAGAATTCCGGAAGACGTTCGCCACATTCGAATTGGCCCCCGTGGGATCTGCTATAGATACAATGAACTGCTGGGCTTGTGTCTCAAGAGAAGCGGGGACGATCAGGAAAGCAGGCCCGATATTGAGCGTCTCTTTGCCTCTTAGGTTTTTCTGCTTCCTCATGGCCGCCCGGCCTGCGCTAACAGTAGCAGTTGCTATTGCTCCCCCGCTGGATGCTAGGTTTTTATGGTTCGCATGGAACAGGGCAATACCGTCATAAATGGCCGGGTTACTTCCAAGCATTTGATATACCAATTTGTTTATGCCTCTGGATGCGGCCCTCACATATGCTTCAGGAACTCTGGTCAGTATTCCGATGTCATCGTTTATGAGGGCCTGCCTGGTCATACCAAATTCTCTACCGAAAGTCGCCACAGCCTTGGATACTCCCTGGTCAGTCATTTCATCGAATTTGAATTCACCAGATTGTGTCATCTTTACAAGCTCGCCGGCTTCGGAGATCTGATAGTGAGTTGCAGCCTTAAAGTCGGGATTGCTCCCCCTGCCGGTCCACACCTGATATGTGGGCCTTGCGGCATTATATGCGGTGGCCATAGTTTTGTTGACGGCGTTGGAGAGTATGCTTGCAAACTGGCTGTCAGGGCTCAGTGCTTCCCGGAATAGGGTGTCATTATCAAGGCGATGAGCATTGGGCCTCCCTGCTCTGGAAAGACACTCTATAGCCAGGTCACGAAGTTTCATACCCCTGAGGTCTTTGGCACCGTCGGCAGGCTTATCAAGCTTTATTCCACCCCTCAGCAGTATTGCATCGGAGGCTGCAGCTCTGAATTTGTCAGCTTCTTCTTTTTCAATCCTTACATCGGGCACCGGGGCCGCCGATGGTTTTCTTTCGGCTTTAAGCTTTTCGAGGATTTTTGCTCTCACTTGGTCAATTGTGACCCCCGATCTGATATATTCACTTGGATCTTCCTCGAAATCTCTGCAAAGGGCGATTACTTCTGATACACGTTGCCTTTCAGCTTGAATAGCTCTTTCTGTTTCTGTCTTGGCCTGATCATTTCCTTCCTCTTTCGCTATTTCAACTCTTAAAGTATCGATTTCTCTTTGCAACGTATCAAATTCTGCCTGTTCTTCTGCGGTTAATCCCCGCCCTGCTGCCCTAGCACCATTGACAATCTCTTGCTGCCTTAACACTTTTGCCTTAAGTATTTCTTTTTTGTTCAATTTCATGACCTCCTATATAAAATTTTTATTGATTTGTATTTGTTTTTCAAAGACACTTATTGAATTGTAAGGTTCCAGTGTATCATTTTCCATATTCCGCCCTACACCAACTGTGTCATCAGCGGGAACAGATACTATAGATATTTCCAAAGGTGTCCACTTTACAGCCACATAAGCCGGGCCGGTAAAGCGGCCATTGCTGGATGTCTTGCCGGCGGCCACTTCTTCCCAAACATCTACGGAATATCCTACGGATACACCTTTCAGTGTCCCATTTTGAACTTTTTGGTATATCAGATCCGCATCAGGGTCAGTGTCAAAAACTATATCGGCATAGGTCCGTTTTTCATCAGCCGCAAGTCTGGCATTCTCAATTTTCCCCAGCACATAATTTCTATCATGGTTGAAAAGGGCAACCCCAATGTTGTTAAGCCTTTCAAGATTTACATTACCCTCATCATGCTGGAGTATTTCTACCCCATACCATCTGTTTACCGGCAGTTCTGAGGAAAAAGAAACGGTGACACGCCTTTCATCCGCATTCACCGCTCTTATGGCCATATCGAATGTTCTATTCTGTTGTATTCCCGTTTTGGGTTTGTTGTGTCCCACCTGTTTTGTCACCTCCAGTCAAAACTGATAAATCAAGACCTAATGACTTTGCAAATTCATATTCTTTAGCTCTCTGACGCAAGACATCCCTCCAATCCTCGCCCCTTTCGGCGCATATTCTGGCCAGTGTATCTTGACCTGTGTTAAGTGCTATTTTGTAAGCGTTTATTTCTTTGAGCGGGTCAATCCAGCTCCATCCGGGTGGTATCCAGACATGCTTTAGATACCGTCGCTTGTCCTGCCAGAAATCAGGAATATTAAGCTGGCCGGAAAGGACCGCGGATATAACAAATTCGGTGTAAACCTCCCGGCAAAAATGCTCAATGAGGAACTGCTGCCACATCATGTAAGTGCGCTGGTCTTCCAGGAGCCCCTGGCGGGCGCTGGAATAATTAACCTGAGACATATCCCGAGATACAGTCTCATAGGATAAGCCCTGACCGGAACCTGCAAGACGTTGCTGGATTGCTATAAACTCTTTTGCATTGCTCGCCTGGCCGGATGGAACAACAGCCTGGACTTCATCTCCCGGCTGTAATTCGTGGATCATGCCCGGAGAAATAGTTTTTATAGAATAACCGCTTTGCTGGTCCACTTTAATGTTTCGTCCTATTCCCGTAGGGTTCTGTTTTTTGATAAAAACAGATAGACAAGCTAAAATTCTTTCTTTTACCGATACAGCCTCAATGAATTCATTTGTATCTCTCACCCTAGGTAGTGTCTTTGCCATTGGAGATACTTCCCGGATTTGCGTAGGCCTGGTTTTACGCCACAAAAAAATTACCCTCTGTTCGGGTATTCTTTCAGATTTTCCGTTCCAGAAGCCGTCAGGAGTATATTGTTTAAGCCAATAGGCTACAGGCCGGTTATATTTATCAACTTCAATCCCGCCGACAATCCTGTTCCCGCTTGCCCCGGGTAGACTATTTAAAGAGGTGTCAAGGTCGTCCACTTCCCGGGCTTGCAGGCTGAACGGCACTGGACCGGTATTTGTATATGCTTTTACAAAGATTATTCCGCCGTCAACAATCAGGCGGCGCACAGCCATCTGCTGCATCTCAACAAAAGACTGCTGGCCGGTCACATCGCAATTGCGTGCTCGGCACCATTCTTCCCATAAGTCCTCAATCTGCTGGTTTAATTTATCATCCTCATTCCCATCAGTATCAACAACCTTAGCCTGAACTCGTATTCCTGTCCCTACAACGTTACGCTCGAATGAATTGATTATACTTTCCGCAAAATCGGCATTTCTTTCAAGGTCCCGTGCCCTGGCCCTAATTATGTCTCTCTGCCCCTGGTTTGTCTGTTCTGCGGTGGCGTTTACGGTTGTCCATCCGGAATTCAGTCTGTCATTTTCTCCTGAATCATAAAAACCTCTCAGAGCATTTCGCCAAGCTACCCGTCTATATGCCCAGGCGGGGCTAAAAATGGATATCGCTCTATCAAGCCAATTCAAACTGTCACCTCCTATCAAAGACGGCCACATAGACACCGCCACCGTTTTCCTCATAGAGCTGTCGCTGTAATTCTCTACGTTCCTGATAGAGGATAGTAAGGTCGGGCCGTCGTAAAGATCTGCTCCCGATTCTATATTCCTGGGCACCATTTTCTATGGCACTTATAGCCTTGTTTATCTGATCCAGCTGTTCCTGGATTGTCACTACAACCACCTGCCTTTCTGGGGTATCCAATTATTATTTGGTTTTATAAAATTATTCTGCTGTTCTGTAGGTTGAGTTTTATTTATTTCCGGCTGCTCCCGCTTGGCCTCCGGTTGTAGATACCTTACATGCAAAAGGTCCGCGGCCAGAGCAGCATAGACTTCAGCATCTAAATAGTGGTTTGCCGCATGTGTGGCTTTGGGCTTCCATACTTCAACCTCTGTACCATTTTTCTTTTTTTCAATCACTTTCTCCTCGGCGCATATCTGCTCAGCATATTCACGGTCACAGCCTTTATATACCATCCAGGAACCAGGGCCATTGGGTCGTTTCAGTCTGCCGGCAATCATGTCTTTATACTGGTTGCCGTCAACGAGGTATAGCCTCATACCGTGAGCTTTACTGTCCGTTTTATCAATTGTGCTCACTTTATATCTAGAAAGTAGCGGATTCGATGACCCTTTCACGGGCACCGCCCATTCCTGATTAAAAGCACAAAAGTCATATACTTCATCGGTTCGGTCACCAGAATCAATCGCACAGAGGTTGACTTGATATACATTCCCCTGCCGGTCCTGATATGGCAGGTTCATAATATATTCTATCTGATCCCAGGTCTCTGCAATGCCATGGGCTATATTCCAGCTGGTCATGCCGGCGCCCCAGGCCCGGATCGTATAATAAAAACGGTCCTTCTGAACGTCTACTCCTGCAGTGAGCAGCATTGTGCCGTCAGGGACCACACCTTCCTCGTATTCACTCTGTCGCTGTAACACTAAATCGGAGTTCATTTTGACCTCCGTCTGCTCCCAGGGTTCCGCAAGCCAGGAGTTTATAAAGTTCATTAGAAGCTCAGGGAAGTCTTTGGATTTAAGGAATTCATAAGCCACATCACCGAATCTCACCCAGGGGGAATATATTGCGTTAAGATGAAAAGCGGTTTTACGTGTTCCTGTTTTTTTCTCGGACTCCCACCTGCCGGCTCGGAGCATTCCAGGCTTGTGGCCGTCGGTGATGATTCCACGGCATTGCTCACATTCATAATATGCCGTGGCCCGGGCTTCCTCCGGAGAGGGGTCTTGATCTGCTGGTTTAGGCCACTTAATTTGCTTAAACCGTAATGTTTGATAATGGCCGCAGTGAGGACATGGGACATAAAATCTTCGCTGGTCGTCAGCGTTCTCCCACTCCTGCCATATAGGTCCATTCTTTCGAGTAGGAGTAGATGTTTGAAATATCTTTTTGTTGTGAGCAAAGGTTTTTGTTCTCTCACGTGCCAAACTTCGAGGGTCCGCTTCTTTCCCCGAATTTGCCGGAAATTTATCTACTTCATCCATGAACAAGTATCGTATTGGCCTGGACGCCAGAGATGCCGGAGAGTTTGCCCCGGACAGCACTACATACATGCCGTCAAACTGCAGTTCAAGAATTTTACTCTCTTTTTCCTGATACCGCTCCTTTAAAACCGGACAAAGGTTTATCATGGGCTGGATTCTGTTTTTTGATGTGTATTCGGCAAGTTCCAGCGTGGGATATACAATCAGCGTCGGGCTCGGATCCTGGGCGATGACATAACCGACTATGTTATTCAGGCACTCGGTGCCGCCCACCTGTGTGGGCTTTACAAAGATTATTTCTTCTATGTCAGGGTCGGTAAAAGCATCCATTATACCCTGAAGATACGGCGTCCTTGCCGTCCTCCAGGGACCGGGTTCGGCAGAAGTCTTTGCATCTAAGATTCGAAATTTATCTGCCCATTCGGAGACCGTCAGCTGCTCAGGAGGCTTAAACACCTTCAGAGCTTTTTGTAACCATGGAGGCCATTCAATTTTTACGTTTTTTCTTCGACGGCTTGTAGACTCCGTCAATGCTGATTTGTTCAAGGGCATCCAGCGTCAGCTCCGTTATCATCTTTTCAATCCTCCTGGCGGTAACAGAGTCTACGTAACCGGCAAGCTCTGTGGCTATCCTCCTGCTGTAGCCAAGCATGGACCTTTTCAGGACAATAAAAAATCGCTGGAGTTCAGCGATAATGTCATCTTTTAGAATATATTCCCCTCTCTGTATTGCGTTTTTAAACTCGGCTGCTTCTGACTGAGCTTGTTTGTATTTAGCTTCATAATACAGCTTTTGTTCCTGAAGAGATAACCTTTCCACGTCTTTTTCTGTCTGTATGCCGCCGGCGCTGACTAAACCCCGCCAACGTAAAACTTCTGCCAGAGGCCACCACCCCCGGGCAATTTTTGGGCATCCATCATCTCCCCAGCGTTTTAGAGTGGATTTATCTATGTTGAATACCTCGCACATTGCTGCTGTACTGAGGCAAATTTTGTCATCAAGGATTTTTACTTTTTTATCCATTTTCTATCACCAAAAAAGTTGCAAAGTTGCATGATTTTTTTGTTTCATACTGGGTGAAATTTCGGGCCTCGCCAGACCCGCATTTGGCCTACCTCTCTGGAAGGACCCGTTATTTCCCACGGACCGTTGCGACTTTTGGCTTATATTATAGACTAAAAAAATCCCAAAATATCTTTAAAAACCTCTTGACATACGTATTTTTACGTATTATAATATAATTAGAGAGTGAGGGAAAGATAATGAAAACAACCGAATTACTTAAACTACTAAAGCAAAACGGAATAACGTTCGTAAGACATGGCAAAAGACATAACATCTACCACAGCCCGATAACCGGAAAAGACTTCCCAGTACCAAGACATACAAGCGAAATTAAACCCGGCACTCTCCACAATATCCTAACAGATGCGGGGTTGAAATAAATCCCGCATCTATCACAAAATTAAAAGGAGGCTCACTATGGCTAAATATGTATTTCCGGCTATTTTCGTAAAAGAAAAAAACGGCTATTCTGTCAAATTCCCCGATTTGGAAAGCTGCTACACTCAAGGAGATAATCTACAAGACGCCTACGATATGGCGTCTGACGTTCTTTGCTTATGCTTATACCACATGGAAGAAAAGGGAGAACCAATACCGGCACCTTCCAATCCTGAAAGTATCAAAGTGGATAATGGCTTTGTAGCGTTGGTAGGCGCCGATACTCTTGAATACCGCAAGTTTTATAACAACAAAGCCGTTAAGAAAACTCTTTCAATTCCGGAATGGCTAAATACCTTAGCAGAAAGGGAAGGAATAAATTTCTCCCAAATATTACAAGAAGCTTTAAAAGAAAAGCTAAATGTTGACAGACCATAAAAAGGTCTGTCTTTTTTGCAAAAACAAAAGCACCGGTTTCCCGATGCTCATTTTAATTATACATTTCTACTTACTATCATATTACCATATCTAATTCAGCATATTCGGCGAAACTATAAACTTTTTAAATATTTATCATGAATATCTCTTCTGGGATAACTTTCATGCACCCTGCCAAGTTTCATTGCTATAGCTTGCCATGTTAAATTATCAATGTATCTATATTGAAAAACCCGTCGTGTTCTGCTGTCTGGTATATTGCTTATAAATTCCTCAATCTCTAATTTTATCTCTTCGCATTTTTCTTTTCTCTTACTTAGAAGTTTTTTAAGCCGGCTTAATCTCCGTTGTTTTTTAACACTATAACCTTCAATGTGAAAGGATCTTTCAGTGTAAGGAAAATGCGGATCAGATCCTATCACACTGTCCTGAACAATCTTATCGGCCTGATTTTCTAATTTTCTTATTCGGTCTTCTAAATCCTTAATTTCAGCTTGCAAATCCGTATATTGCTGTAAAAGTTCTTTGTAACTCAAAGTGCATCATCTCCTTCCCCTGGAAGCAATCCCCCACGCCCTGGCCTAGGTCGCTCCTGCATGATATATTGATAATGCTTGTCTACTCCGTAAACATCAGCCGCCGCCAAAACTAAGTTAGTTATATCACTCAGACGTTTCCAGGCTTCAATTTTTTGTATGATTTCAATCGCCATAAAAGTTATCAATCTATCATAAATTACAGGATCCGTTATTTTAATGTATTCACCTATTGTTATGAAACTTTCAGTATGTTTTCGTTGTATTTGTATATATCTCATGCCGTCCTCTCCCTATTTTTGGCATCAAGGATCTCTTGTATCGTCACATGTAAATACCGCTCTTTAACGTACTGCTTGTAGAGGTCCCAAGTCTGCTTCTGCCTGCCAGCCATTGTATTAACTATCATACATGCAACCAACTTAATACAGGTCTCATTCACATGGCTGGGCCTCCTTCCAACCTTTAGCCTTGGCCAACATATTCAGGTCACTTTGTGCTTCATCGAAGCTCTTTCTCCACTCTAAATTTCTCATACAGTGCCACCCAGCTTTCTCCGGTTTCTGATATCTTGCTTTGTAAACGTCCCCGCCAATGCCGCCCATTACCCTGTATTTCCAACCTCTGTTGTCTACATATGTTTTCACAAATCGGCATGGTGTTACTTTAGGTTTCAGCGGGCCTGGCGGGCATTGTGTTTCTGGCTTATTGATATTTGGACACATACAACATCTATACTCCATGTATTCCGGTTTCATCTGTTTGTCAGCCCACCCTGCTCGTTTCCTTTTTTCTTCAAGTAAGAATGATAATTGTGACGCAATCTGCATCATTTTTCGCCGTGTTTCAAAACTCACACCATTTTGACTATGGTAAATTCTTTTATATTCGTTCACAAGATTTTGAATCATGGTGTCAATTTCTTCAACCGTCATCCTTTACACCTCCATATAGCTCAATTAAAAACGCTATATTACAAGCCATATGCCAGAGATGCGGGAGACCGCTCTCCTTGTCTTTGCCATGCGGGTCCCTCAAAAACTTGCACAAGTGTCTCATAAGTGCCGCTGTGTATCGTTCAGGTTCCACGTTTCGCCAGTTCTCCGGATCTTTATATTTTTTGATCCCATACGTCCTAATTACTCCAACCGCTTCTATAATACCTGGTGGCACTAAATCAAGTCTGGGTTTATCTTGATCACATTTGTACTCGACTGCATTTTCGCTCATCAGACGACACCTCTTCTACATTCATTATGTTGTGTTCTATTCCATCCACTCGTAAAATTCTGTGTGCTTTTTCCCTAACTTCCCTGAAATCTTCACCTTCTACCTCCAAACTGAATATACCCATTACACGGTATAGCTTGTCCACTTTTAACCGCCTCCTTAATTTTTTTACGGTAAAAATCATGCCGGATTTGACAGGCTTTATATTCGTATATGGCCGCATCAATAAGTTCAGGATCTATAATATGATCTAAATTCATTTCAGCCTGATAAAGTCGCTCTTTTGCTTTTTCGTATGCCATCATAAGATCTTCAATCCTAGTCATTTTTTCATTGTCACCTCTTTTTCAACTTTCAACCGTTTCATTTCTGCCTCTAATTCCATCACTCTTTTTATAGTTTCAGGCCAACCCTCTCTGGCTTGAACTATGAATTCAAGATTATCCTTTATATTTTCAAGTGGAGTCCATTCTTTAAGAATAATCGCCATGACTTTTTGACCGTGTATATTGATATACGGCATTTGTAAAACGTGCCCCATATTGGCTGTATTCGCATATTTCCAAGGTCCCGGTGTCGCCTTTTCACATAACTCAAGATCTTTTTTAAAATCTCTCATTTTGGCATCTCCTTTTGATATTTTTCAATTCTTGCTTTAACGGCCTCAAGTAGTGCATCTTGTCCCTTAACTTTATTACTTAAAGCTTTCATCACATCTTCATCAATGGTCCCTTCCGCTACCAGATGATGAACGATGACGCTGTGTGTCTGACCCTGCCTGCATAGTCTTGCATTGGCTTGTTGGTATAACTCTAAACTCCATACCAATCCGAACCAGACGATAATATGCCCCCCTGCCTGAAGGTTTAATCCGTGGCCGGCAGAGGCAGGATGCGCTAAAAGTATTGGTATCTTCCCGGAATTCCAATCGTTTATATCTTTTGCCGTATCAAGGGTTCTGGCTTTTGGAAAATACGCTTTCAGCCGGTCTAAATCATGTCGGTATGCATAGAACACCAGCACCGGTTTTCCGTTGGCCGCTTCAATTATTTCTTCTAAAACCTCCAATTTTGTATTGTGAAGCACTTTAACTCCCCGATTTTCATCATAGACGGCTCCATTTGCCATCTGCAAAAGCTTGTTAGATAATACGGCGGCGGTATTTGCTACAATATCCCCATCGGCAAAAGGAAGTAAAAGATCTCGTTCTAGCCGTTTGTATTGTTCTTGTGCCTCTTGCGGCAGTTGAACCGGTATCACCCGGTCAATCCTTTCCGGCATTTCAAGCCAATCTTCTGCTCTCATACTTACGCAGATATCCGATAGCTTTTCAAAGATTGCTTTTTCTGCTCCAGGTTTCGGCTTCCAGCTGTATATTACGGTCCGGCTCCTCTTGTCCGGCTCAAAATATCTTTCACGATATCCGGTGATGGTCTTACCTAACCGCTCACCCTGGTCCAGGAGATAGATTTGAGCCCAGAGGTCAATCAATCCATTTGGTGCCGGCGTCCCGGTTAAGCCCATAATTCTTTTTATCAGAGGTCGAACTTTACGAAGGGCTCTAAACCGTCTCGCCTTTGAAGATTTGAAACTGGAAAGCTCGTCTATGATTACCATATCGAAAGGCCAACGCTTTCCGAAGTAATTTACCAACCACTCTACATTTTCCCGATTAATGACATATATATCTGCATCTGAATTCAAGGCCGCTACTCTCTGTTGTTCTGACCCCAAAACTTTTGCTATTCTCAAATATTTCAGGTGGTCCCATTTTTCCGCTTCTCGGCTCCAGGTATCTTCGGCCACTCTTAAAGGTGCTATCACCAGCACCCTGGTAACCTCGAAACGGTCATGCAACAATTCGGCGGCCGCTGTAAGAGCGCATACGGTTTTCCCCATACCCATGTCTAAAAATAATCCTACAGCCGGCTGTTCCAAAATGCGCTGTATGGCATATTTTTGATAAGTGTGCGGAATGAATTTCACGACCCAAAAACCTCCATAATAAAGTTATTTATAGCAGCCACCGAATCCAGACAATACACCGAAAATCCCATCGCTTTAAGCTCTTCAGCCCTCTTTCGTTGCAATGACCTAGGTGCTTTGCTTGGAGCCTTCATCTCCACGAATACGGCCCGCCCTCCTGGAAGAAGAACTATTCGGTCAGGCATACCCGCCTCACCCGGGGAGGTGAATTTCAGGGCTTTACCTCCTCGCTCTTGTATTTCTTTTTTGAGTCGGCGTTCTAGTCTTGATTCTTCCATTTATTGTAAATCCTCCTGGTCGTATCCGTGATATCCTTATATACGCGTGTATATAATATATACGTATTATAGAGTACATATATATTTATATATTTTATTTTTGTATATCCCTATATAGAAAATAAGGATATTATAGATACGATTACCTTTAAAGCCTTATGGTTGTTGATTTCGAGCCGTATCCTTAACCGTATCCATGACCGATTTTAAGGATACGCAAGGATACGCTGATTTCTATAATTTCTATTTCTATAGAGATTTTTAATTTTTCAAGGATACCAAGGATACGTATCCTTAAGGTTTTCATGGATACGCATGTATACGCATGAACGCCTTTAAGGATACCCTAATTTATGGAATTTTCATCCCTGATAAAAGCTCGTTGAAGGCCGTAAAGTTTTCCGAATTTTAGTTTTCCTGTTCCTCCGGTATATGGTTTCCATCCAGGCATCCGCCGGAGGATGTCATTAATTTCTCTTGCTTGGGCAGGGGTAAGCTGTTTTGGATCCCCTTCGAAAAGCTCAACCCATATCTCCATTGCGCATACTCGGTCCCGTCGTATCGTTCCTTTCTGCGTCTCTCCGAATTCGGTCCCATGGATATACCGCCGCCTGGCGCCTATATCAAGCTCGTCCCAATTATCAGGCAACAAGGTGTCCAGGTATTCCTGTATCAAGCCGGCTTTCGAACTTTCTTCCGTATGCTGTTCCTGTTTTTGTATGGCTATTTTTTCGAGTTCAGTATCTAACCACAATTGTTCTCCATTTTTATATATCTGCACAGCTTCAGCCCATATCTGGTCAATTTCATGCTGGTCCATATCTTTCCATAAACTTTTTTTCCGTTCTATTATTCCGACATCCACCGGCCAAAATCGCCTGTTCCCGGTTTTATCCCTTAAAAATTCCTGGTCGTTAGTAGTACCGATAAAGATGCATTGTCTGGGGAACCTCGATACCCGCCGGCCGTAGGCTACACGGTATATATCTTCCTGCTTACTGATGAACTGCTTTATTGATTCGACTTCCGCCTTTCTGGTGGCCGCCAGTTCGCTCATTTCAATTATCCACGCGCCCTGTAACTGCTCATAGGCCTCTTTTCCCTGGACGGTATTGATAGAGTCTGAGAACCACCTTTGGCCTAGCTTTTTAATGAGGAGGCTTTTCCCTATGCCCTGGGGCCCCACCAGGACCAGCATATAGTCGAATTTAATCCCTGGCTGGTATATTCGAGCGACAGCCCCTGCCAGAGTCTTCCTCGTTACGGCCCTGGTGTATTCCGTGTCTTCGGACCCCAAATAATCAATAAGTAATGTGTCCACACGAGGGATACCGTCCCAAACAAGATTGTCTAGATAATCCCGGATTGGATGAAAGCGGTGTCTTTCCTGGATGACGTTTAGAGCATCATTTATTTTTGTAGGTGTCGATATTTCGTAAATCGTTTCTATGTAATGCCGTAAAGCTGAATCGTCGCTGTCTTTCCACGGATCCCCATCTTCCGTGTTTTTTACTTTATGCCAGGGCAAATCCCCCAGGATGACAGGCCCTTTTGTAAACTCATTCAGGCCGATTTTCCCTTTTAGGTTTGGGTCGTTTTCAAGTATTAGTACGACATTGTCAATTGTGGCTAAATACCGTCCCTTTCGGTCGGTTTCTAATTTTGTCAGCCATTTTGCATCGGTCCCAGTATCAACTTTCAGGCCTTCAAATTCACTTTGGGCCTCAATAAGTTTTTCTTCCCCCATTGTTAGCTTAACGGCTTCATCATTCCGGGCAAAATCTAGCATTGCCATATATGATGGCAGCTTTACTGTCGGAGTCCCTGGATCTGCGTCGTCGTCCAATTCTCCAAATTTGTGCAGCCGCACCAGGTCAAAGGCGTTAACCAGCTTTCCGCTGATGGGGTCGGTGGCATGATGGGAATATGCGAATTTGTCGTTATCGTAAAGCACCAGGCCGCCGGTAGTGGAACCGGGGATGTAGGTGTATCGCCCTTCCCCCGCAGGAGCATATATATCACTCAAGAATTTTTCTATAGCCGCTGAAATAGTATAGGTGCGGCAGAATGCTCCGACGATGCCCGGTTTTTCCAATGGGTCCCCCTGCTTTTCCGCCAGCTTCTTTCGTTCTTCTTTCGTCCTGGAGGATTCCGGCCAGTAGGATGGGTCCCGCCAGTCCGGATATCGGGCCAGGACTTCGTCAGGATCCAGCCAGGGTTCATCCAGGTATTTAAAGAAGAACTCCCCATCTTGAGATGTAGACGGCCAATACATAAGCCTGTGGGGCTGGTAGGTGGTATCATCAAAGAAATCTATGCCCAAATCGCCGGCAATGCGCCTGGCCACGGCCTGATATTCATCCGGGGCCACTGGCCTGGAAAGTGGTAAAACGAGACGCAGGCGGGGGCTTTGAGGGCTGTGCTTGTGGGTGGAATATACGACGCACGCACAGCCTAACATAGTCTCCACAGCGGCCCAAAAATCGCCTTTTATGTAGTCTGCATCGAGAGTCACCACCTGCCGCCAAACCACAGAATCTGTTTTACGCCGGCCGCCTTTCAGGGTTCCACCTACAAAGCCACCGACATCCTTAATTTCATCCTGCTGAGCTTTAGTCATTTTTTTATATTCTTCGTACGTTTCACCCGTCCGGGTTGTTTTGCTGAGTCGTTCAACTAACTGTGACCACAGCATTTCTCGATTTTTCCAGTTTGTTTCCTTTCGGCTTCGGCCGATGGCAATAGTGAGAGGGCCGTCATATTTGATTTTCAGGTTTGCTGCTGGATTTTGATTAATCAAGGTATCACCTCTTGAAAGACCATCAGTCTTTCATATAGTAGTCAGTCTCAAAGCCATCCGCCCTAAGGGGTAATCCCGGAGCCCAGGGGATGGGTTGGCTCATAATTTCAGATACTTCTTCCAGGGAGCCAAAGCCGTTGGGCACATCAAGGATCACTTCGTCGTGAACATGAAAAGCTATCTTATATCCCGCAACATCTAACCTGAGCATGGCTTCGGCCAGACAGTCTCTGGAAACGGCCTGAACGATGTTCTCCACCAGTTTTGGGCCGTAGGTGCTTATCCTGCCCCAGGATTTTTTCCCCTGCTCCACTCCCTCATAGGTAAGAATAGGGTTGCCAAAACGCTTGTCCGTCTCTATTTTTGGTCTCACATATGCCAGCCGGCGGCCGGAGGGAAGTCTAATGAATAACCCGCCAGACTCATATGAGAAATCTATGCCGTGGTGTAGAGAAACGGTCGTCTTTTCTTTGACTGCTTTTATCGCCGCATTTCCTACGTCCCACCAAAACTGGACTATGTTTGGGTTTGTCTCTCTCCATGTGGCCACCAGTTCTGGAAGTTCTTCTTCCGTTAGCCCCATTTTGAGAGCCCCCATTGCGACCAGCGCCCCTACACTGCCGCCGTAACCGAGGGCCAGCTCTGCGATTTTGCCCTTCTGGCGGAGTGGGTTGTCTTTTGTAATAGATTCGACCGGAACCTTGAACATCTGAGCGGCTGAAGCTTCATAGATTTTTCCGTGTGAGTTGAACACATCTATTCTCCACTTCTCATCCGCAAGCCAGGCGATTACTCTGGCTTCTATGGCCGAGAAGTCGGATACTATGAACCGAGAGCCGGGGGATGGAATGAAGGCTGTCCGAATCAATTGAGAAAGGACCTCCGGCACACTATCATATAGTAGTTCTAAAAGTTCATATTCACCGGCTTTCAATAAACGCCTGGCCAGGTCAAGGTCCGGCATTGAGTTTCTCGGAAGGTTCTGCACTTGCACCAATCTTCCCGCCCATCTACCTGTCCGGTTGGCTCCGTAAAATTGCAATAGGCCCCGGACCCTACCGTCAGGACAGACGGCTCTGTCTATCGCCTGATATTTTTTGACCGAGGTTTTCGCCATCTCCTGTCGTATTTCCAGCACTCTTTTAACTGTTTCGCATCCTGCTTTTTCCAATAGCACCGGCACTGTTTCTTTTGAGAGGCTCTCTATTTCTACGCCTTCAGTCTCTTGTAACCACGTTTTTAGCTGGGCCACGCTTTTGGGATTTTGCAGGCCGGTGAGTGTGATGGCTTCTTTTTCAAGTCTTTTCTGATATGTAGTGTCAAAGGTTATGGCGTTTCGGACCAGCTCCAGGTCCACCATAACGCCGCTGTCGTTTATTCGTTGATCCAGCTGCCAGAGTTTCCATTCTTTTTCTGGGACCGGATATTTTTCCAGGGTTTTTCTTATGGCCCGTTCCACTTCTACGTCCTGCCGGCAATATTCTATAAATCTTTTCCATTTCTCCGGAGCATGTTCCGGAAGGTTTCGGGTCCTCATCCCATTTGATTTTGTTGGTTTACAGGGTATAGAAAAATATCGTATTAACGCTTTACCCGCAGCGTCTTTTTGCTGTTCCAGTTTGAGGGCTTTGGCTACTTCTTCGAGGTGTCCTGGAAGGCCAAGAGTAAGGGCGTGGACTGCGGAACATCTCCATTGCTCTGGTGGTGTTGAGATTCTGAAATATTTTGCTATACAGGTTCTTTCGAAATTTGCGTTATATGCGGTTTTGATTATGTTTGGATTTGTGAGGGCTTCAAAAACTTCTGGTGGTAGCTGCTCTCCTTGAGCCAGGTCAATGACCATCACCGGTTCATCGCCAAAGGCGTATCCGAAAAGAAGTATCTCAAAGTCTGGTGCTTCTGTGTAGGCGTAGACCCCGCATCTGGCGAGGTCCACGCTGGAATATGTCTCGATATCAATACCCAATACGCGCATAGCTTATCAACCTAAAAAGTCTTCTTCTTCTTCGTCTTCGACTACATCGAAATCGTCTTCAGGCCTGCTTCGGCCGCCCAGGTAATCTCCGTCGGCCAGCTTTTGGATGTTATTGAGGCCGCAGGCAATACCTTTATTTCCTGCCTGATTGAATGGATAGAAATTGATGCTTGCCCGCCCGTAGCAGCCGGAGTAAACCTCGGTGGAGTCAATTATTTCATTTAATTGTCTGTCCACGATACCGGGTTTCTGTTTTGACGTAGCGTTAAGGAAATAATGACCCTGGAATTCCGGCTGGTCCGGTCTTTCTTCGTCTCCATCCCGGAGGGGTAGCTTTAGATTGGCCGGTATCTTTCCTCCCCATAGGCTGACGCCTAATTGTTTGGCCGCCTCAATTGCTGCTTTAATTTTTTTCAGGGTTTCTTTGTCTGATTTCGGTATGAGCAGGCATACGCTGTATTTGGGCTCCTGCCCCTCTGATATTGCTACCGGCTTAAAAATATGGCAGTAGCTGAATCTCACTTTCCCTGTAATTACTTTGGTGTCTGAATTTGTGATTGCCATCTCGCATTTCTCCTTCTCATATAATATTTTCTTTGAAATCTTCCACTGCCGAAGCAACGGAAGATATTTCTGGTCTTTTGTCGCTCTCCGGCACTAAAGTGGGTTTACCTGCCGGCTTAATGATGAATTCACCGAGAAGTTCTTCAAAGCGTTTTTTGCCCAGGAGCTTTTCCATGGCGGTGATTCCGAGTAGAGATTTAGTGTAAATCTCCTCTTCTTTATAGCCTTCGATAATGAGGGTTTGGGCTACGGCGTCTTCATCAGCGTATTTTCTGTTGCTTCTACCCTCAACCAGCTTCCAGCCCGGGAATTTTACGCCATGATTTTCTGCTTGATCAAGTGCATAGGTTTTTATATCGGTGACCCAGGATTGTAATTCTTCAGCTTTGAACAGGATCTCGGCTATTTCTTCATGTGTTAGCAACGCCGGTTCTCGAAATTCATATTTTGCAAGCTCCAGGTTTGCCTCTGCCCGTGCTCTGCATGTGAACCGAGCCCGGCAAAATCGGCAGTGTTCGCTGGCGACAAATTCTCCTTCTCCTTTAAATGCCATCTCTGCTCTGGGCTTGACGTAGGTTTCTCCCCAGGTCAAAAGTTCTTCTACTGTAACCTCATCGGTAGATATGCTATCAAGTCTCGGCTGCACGATAGTCATTCGCACAGTATCAAAGTCGTAGAGGCAGTTAAACTGATTTATAGCGCCCAGGCCGTAGAGCCGCATTTGCGTGTTTCCTCCCGCTGAGACCGGCACTCCCTTCCCGTATTTAAGGTCAACGATCTCCAGAATCCCGTCTGCAATTATAACCAGGTCACCGGTGCCGAAACCTTCCGGCACCCAGGGGCTAAAGTCAAGTTTTTGTTCAAGGAGGATTACAGCATCATTAGATCTGGCACGAGCTTCATTAATTTTTTCAATTGCTATATCTATATAAGTTTGGATGTAATCTTCCATCTCTTGAGAGTAGAATGGATTTTCCTGCGCTTTTTTCAATTCTCGAAGGTATCTGGTTTTTTTATTGGGATTCAGATAATGTCTTAAATGCAATTCTGCCAGCGAGTGGGCGAAGGTTCCCTCCGCCGCATACTCGCTTGTTTCTTCAGGAAATTGCTGTTCCAGTCTGACGCTGGGTGTGCAGGTCAGCCATTTTTCGGATCCCGAGGCGGAAAGGATTGCGTGGTCCGCCATTATAACCCCTCCGCTTCGGCTAGCAGCTCAGGGTATTTTTCAGGTGGTATATCAGTTAGTTTTTTAGCTCCAAATTTGGTAATGAGTGCTTTTACCTGCGCTTGTTTGCCGGATTGGGACAGCGCCGCAAGTTTGGCCCTGACTTCTTCCAGGGTTATGGTGTGGGTGAGGGTTTCTGCCGGTTTTGTAAATGTTTGATTCGATGCTTGTACAGTTTTTGTTATCGGTACTTGAGTGGGTGCTGGAGTAGATTCAAGTGTGGGTTCTGTTTCAGGTGTTGGCATGGATTCAGATACAGGTTTGGACATTTCAAGTAAAGCTGCGGCCAGGGCTTGAATGGCACCTGCCAATTCAGGTGCATCGATTTTTATACTGATGTTCATATCCACGGTTTCTCTCTCCTTTTGATTTACTTTTTTAATTCTATCGGGCATAAAATCCCGACAAGCTCGTTATTTTTGAATAACCCTTGTCAAGGTAATACCTTCTTTATATCTTGCTTTGGCATTCGATTTCGTTCTCTCTTCTTTCTGAAATTACCCCTTTTTTCTTTGCTCTGTTCAAGATGTGGTATAGACTGTAGGGAGTAGTGCAATATATGTCGGCCAGTTCTGTATATGTTACGCCGGACTTTTTGATCTTGTATATATCTTCCAGGTCTGCCTTTGTATATTGCATTTTAACCCTGTCGGGATGGTTGCTTTCAAGTTTTTTGAAAGCTACTTCAGGAATACAATTTCCGAGGATCGCTATAATCAGGGCATACCAGTTTTCTTTGGTAGAAAAACTGTTTACGTCTTTTCTTATCACTTTTTTCTCTCCCTTGATTCCCTCATTTACCAGTGGTAAAATGAGGGTGAGTGGTTTTATGCCTTCTCAAGCTCTTGCCGGAGCTCTTTGAGAAGGTCTTTTGTTTTGCCCTTAAATATAAAAAGTGATTTTATTTCGGCTTTTGCTGTATCAATTTTCAGGTATTCAATCATAAGTTTTTTTAATTCTATTCGGAGCTTGTCTGCTTTTTTAGCGGCCTCAACAGCTAGAGCCATGATTTGATTACACTCATTAAGCTGTTGAGTGATGCCATTAATTTCTCTTTCGAGTTCTTCCTTAAACATAATCACTGCCCTCCTTTCTGTGGTAAAATCTTTTTGGAGAGGAGGTGATCTATTAAGATGAATATTTCAAGAATATCCGGTGGGATTCCAATTCCGTGGACTTTTAAAACCTGGATTGCTAATTTTAAAGACGTGGATCTTCCTATAGGTGACTTAGCTCGAGATATTTTAAGCAACCCTGATTTTCCTGAAGAAGATGATTTTGGATATATTCATGAATACCTTATTAGTAAAAATTTTGGGTCAAATGTTATTGAGACATTTTCTACTGTATGGTGTTTTTATTGTGCTTCTAATCATTTATTACATCTGGAGAAATTAAGAGAACAATACCGGAAGTAACAAGCCCTCGAGTTCCATCAGAAGATCGGTAAGGAACATATTTTTTTCTTAATTCGTAGGGTGAATAAGGTTGCCCTAAGGATATTTTTTCTATTCCTTTTCTACTTTGTAATTCTTCGATTAAAGCCTTTGTTGTAATGTTTTTTAAATTTACTTTTTTTGGTTTTTCTTTTGTATTTCTTAACTTTTGAATTCCTAGAGTCTTCTCTAACAAGTCTTGTGGAAAAATATCAAAATTTAGGCTAATGGATGTTAATATTAAAACCAGATCCTCCCGAGATAAATTCTTTAAAGCTACCAGCTTACGGAATTTATCTCTTTTTCTTTCGTCATCAGTAATATACCTAAACCGTATCATTTCTTCTTCCACCCCTCTCACCTCCCTCTTTTTAGTCAACTTACAGGATTTGCCTTATCAATGTAGAAATAGTATTAAGGGTGCCGATAAAGGAGTTGATTAAATTGTCTTTTGACTTGAACGATTTTTTCGGTGATGAACCGTTCACAGTTCAGTGCCCAAATTGCAAGAAAACCTTTAAAATCAAATTTGGTAAAGTTTTAAAGAATCATTCTGTAATTCAATGCCCAGCCTGCCAAGCTAAGTTTGAATTACAACATGATTCAACTACTGAAAAATCAATTCGTGACAGCAATAAAGCCCTAAAAGACTTTAACAAGTCTTTGAAAGACTTAGAAAAAACGTTGAAAAAGTTTAGATAATTAGGTTGTGATTAGTTCATCGGCACCCTTTTTGATAAAAGCTGAATTTGATTTGAGAGTTCGTTTAACTTGTCTATAAGTTTTTCACTCGAAAGATTTACGGTGATTGTTTTAGAAATGGCTTTATCCTCAAGTTCTGCCAATCTCTTTTCTAATTCCTCTACTCGCTGTTCCAGTGTCTTTTCCATCCTTCTCACCTCCCCCCTCGTCCACTTTCGGCTCAAAGAATTTTGCTTATCATTACTTGCCCTCTCGATTCAGGTTCTCAAGTATTGCTTTTACTGTTTCATTGTCAGCGTATTCTTCAAGGATGTTCTCCAAATATCCAAGCTGGAAGTCAGTTAAAATAACTTTTTTAAAGGTTATGTTATCACCCAGTAGTTCTTTTTCTCTTTTTGATATTGCTATTTCCATATTGTTTGCCTCCCCTTTGCTCAATTCAACTATTTTTATCAGTTATGCCCTCTTTTTAACAAGTTTTAATGTATGATTTGTATTTTGTTGGCAATCCTTTAACCATTCGATAAATGCAGTCTTAGGAATTCGTATCGCTCGCCCAATTTTCTTTACCGGAAAACCGGGTGTATTTATTAATTCATATGCTGAGCACCGACCAATACGGAGAATTTTTTGTATATCCGACACGGTTAAAACTGCGGGATATTCTTCAAGCACTTTAAATACCCTCCCCGCTGTTGACTAATTCCTTTATTCTTTCTCTGCCAGCTTCGTTATACCGCCAGGCTTGTACTTGTTTTGGTGAGTACGGGGATTTGTCCCATACATATATACCGTATTCAGGTGTCTTGATACCGTGTTTGTTTGCGATCCTGCCGACCCTGTTGGCGGATATGCCTAATTCTTTTGCTATCTCTTCCGCGGTATAAGTCTTTTCGGTTTTTGGCAGGGGGAGTAAAGGCTGGCCAGTAATAATTTGACTGGCGTATGAATATAGAACTTGCTTAAATTCAGATGGAACTTCGGGCTTGTCCGCTATTTTAAGTAAAATGTTGGCTTCTCTAGCCCGAGCGTTTTTAAGGCGTACTTCGATTTCTTTTTGTTTAAATTCATTAAGTGTGGTAATTTTGGTAACTTCTTTTGCCCTAAAATATGTGTTTACTAATTGGCGTTGGATCTGCCAGGCAAGATCATCATTCAATGACTTGGTAAGCATAAGATAGCCGGATTCGGTGATAAGAATTAATTCTTTTGCATTACTGCCGACGAAATTCGTCGTCTGTTTATAAGCCGCTAATTCTTCACCTGTGAGATAAAAATAATCCTCGTTATGGATAAATTTATCTCTGTTCTCTCTAAAGTTTCTTCCAGCTGTTCCGTCAGGTCTTCCATGAACTTCATCAATGTCTTTAAAAGTTACTACCCTTTGGCCTTGATATTCTTTGATTGTTAATTCGTGTTCCCGATTATCAATATGTAACCTAACAACTTCACCCATTGACCGCACTCCTTTCTTTATTTTTTGATTTTATTTCAATGAATTTATTGAGATGCTGATTCAAACCATCTTTTTTATAACTATTAGTTGTATTAAATGGTAAAAAAATATCTTCTAAAGTACATTTGAATAAACTAGACATTTTTATAGCAAGTTCCGGACTTGGTTTTTTATGGCCGCCTTCCATTTGGTACATCATACCGCTGCTGATGCCAAGTGCTTTAGCCGCAATCTTAGCAGTTTTAAAACCTGCGTTTTTTCTTAACTTTGTTATATGGTTTGCCATTATTTTCCCTCCTTTCAAATATTATATTAACACTAATAGTTGTATTTATCAAGAGTTACTACAACTGATAGTGAGAATTTACCAGCTATTTTCTTTTATTTGCTCTTTATTGCTCGTTTTATCACTATTAGTTGGATTGATTTTATTATAACTAATAGTTATAATAAAACTAATAGTTGTTAGGAGGTAAAAATTATGATAGGAAAGAGAATAAAAGAATTAAGATTAAATAGGAAAATGACACAAGAGGAATTGGGTAAAATTATTGGCGTTACAACTTCTATGATAGGTATGTATGAAACTGGCGTAAGGAATCCAAGTTATACAGTTTTAAATAAAATCGCCGAATATTTTAATGTAACAACCGATTATCTTTTAGGCCTTGAAGAAAAAGAAGATGCAGAAATACGTGCTATAGCCCGCGCTTTTAAAAATCTTTCATCTGAAAAAAGAGAATTGTTATTTAAGCTTGCAGAGTCCATGGCTGAAGAGGCTGAAAAAGACAAAAATGGGGAAAATTAATTATCGTCATGACTATGTTCATGATAAAATAGCGGATTTTATAGTCGAATTCGATATAAAAAAATTACCAGTTGAACCCCTCGAAATTATTAATAAAAAGAAATGGACTTTGCGCACTTATGAGTTTTATGCAAGAAAACATAAAGTTAAAATCAAAGATATTATTGAAGCATACGGAAGTGAAGATGCATTTACGATATATAAAAACGGTTTATATTCAATAGCATATAATGATAAAATACGTTCAAGTGGCAGAATACGATTTACTTTAATGCATGAGATTGGCCATATTTATTTAAAACATCTGGAAGAGTTCAATCATACGATTTTATCAAGGGGAGGCTTAAATAAAAAAGAATATGAAATGCTTGAAAAAGAAGCAAACATTTTTGCTTCTGAAATCCTTAGCCCTTATTCTGTTCTTTTAACATTAAAATGGACAAATTATGAATTAATTAAAAAGTATTGCGGATTATCAATACATGCAGCTAAAACAAGGGCATCTCAATTATTTGATCTAAGAATTAATAGGATTTATATTGATGAAGGTTCTATTATTTATCGAAACTTTTTTGATTTTATTAACCAAAAATATTGCCCAGTATGCGGCTACGGTTTTATATCTAAAGAATCCGTTTATTGTCCGATATGTGGAAATAAACTAAAATGGGGAGAGGGATATATGAAATATCGTGAAGGAGTGCCTTTAGACGAAAATAATAGGGCATTAATATGCCCGAGATGTGAAAATGAAGAAATTGATGCTGAAGATAAATACTGTAAAATATGTGGTACATACTTAATTCAAGAGTGCTCAGATAATGATTTTAAGCCTGGCTGTGGTTACAAACCCGTTAGTAATGCTAGATTCTGCCCTATGTGTGGTAATACGACTACTTTTTATGATCAAAAATTATTAAAAGACTGGAAAAAAGAGAAAGAAGAGATAGAATTTGAACAAACAATAGATGAAACAGAAGTGCCTTTTTAAGGTGAATGTGGATATCTTATACTTGTGGAGAAAGAAAATAAAAGAATTAAAATCGAAAAACAGGGGGTGTTATTATTGCGTGGCCATATCACAAAGAAAAACAATAAGTGGTATTTTGTAGTCGATATAGGCAAAATTGATGGAAAGCGGAAACAGAAATGGTCCAAAGGTTATGATAAAAAGAAACTTGCAGAAGAGGCCCTGGCGGAATTCATACAGCAATTTAATGCTGGTGAATATATTGATAATAAAGGAATCACCGTTGCTGAATATTTAAATAAATGGTTTCATGATTACGTTGAAATAAAACTGGCCCCCAGAACACAAATAAGATATCTTGAAATCATTAACAACTATTTTATTCCGGAATTTGGACGCATAAAATTGAGCGATTTAAAGCCATATCATCTTCAATCTCACTATTCCAAAGTTATTGAAAAACTTTCTGCTTCTACAGTTCTTTATCACCACAGAGTGATCCATAAAGCATTAAAACAAGCGGTAAAATGGCAATTTATATCGCACAACCCTGCTGATAATGTTGAACCTCCCAGCGCTAATAAAAGCGATTTTACGGTATTATCTGCCGAACACATAGACAAGCTAATACAATATTTAAAAGAGCAAAACCATATTTTATATATTCCAGTTCTCCTCGCAGTAATGACAGGGATGAGGCGGGGAGAAATTTGCGGTCTTCAATGGCCGGATATTGATTTTAATACCGGTACTTTGCAAATTAAACGACAATTGCAGCGGATTAATGGAGAATTGGTTTTAAGAGAAACAAAAACAGCCGGAAGCCGCCGGCCTATATCACTGGATGATATTACTATATCACTTTTAAAAGAATATAGGCAAGAGCAGAAGAAAAACAGGGTTCTTTTTGGACCTGAATATCACGTAGAAAACTTCGGTTTTGTTTGTACCTGGCCCGATGGAAAGCTCCTAGATCCGGATTACATTTCTCATGTTTTCCCAAGGCTTTTAAAAGAATTGAACTTGCCACCGGTCCGTTTCCATGATCTGAGACATACCAGCGCCACTATGCTCTTGGAGGCAGGTGTAAATCCAAAGGTCGTAAGTGAGCGGTTGGGTCATACCGATATCAGAATTACTTTAAATACTTATTCTCATGTGCTCCCCAATATGCAAAAAGAAGCAGCGGAGAAGCTCGCTGAAAAACTATTTTCAAAATCACGTTAGAAGAATGTTAGAAGAATGGCTTCTAACTATGTTTTGGTTAGAAATTCAAAAGTCCCGCAAATCCTTGCGGGGCTTGGTTTTCATTTGGAGCTGATGGAGGGATTCGAACCCTCGACCTGCGCATTACGAGTGCGCTGCTCTGCCACTGAGCCACATCAGCCTGTTTTAAAGTTGTTAAAATATGCAGTTCATATTAGTCCATTACTACATGGCAGTTCTTGATACTGCTCAAATATTCCGCGTTTACAATTTTACTCTATTTTGGCCTCTTAGTCAATAATTTTAAGCTGAATGAATTCATGCCGTTTTATACCGGCGGGTATTGCAACTTATGATATCCTGCTTTTAACCGCCGCATAACCACCTCAGCCCGAGCCACACCCAGGCTACCCTCATATATAGGCCGACACAATATTGCCCTTAGTTTAAAAAGCAACGATAATCGTTATCGATTCATAATTATATTTATTAAAAAATTTATGACATAAAAGAGGAATTCTTAATTTGCTGTAGAATATATATAACATCTATATGCTCATCTTTGATGAGCGGCTGGATGGATTATCCATTTTGCCCTCGCGGTGGAGGGGGTGATCGGCGTCAATTATAATAAACGACTTCAAAGGCCTCATATGTACCGGTGAAAAGTTGTGTATTGTTCAGAAAAAAAGTGATTGGAGGTTAGAAAATGACCCTTGCTCACTGGATTTATGCATTGGGAACTCTTGTGGTTGTGCTTACAATGATTTTCCGGCGCAATGTTTTAATCCCCTGTATCGTTTCCACTTTCTTAATCGGGCTTATCTTTAAGGGTTCTCTTGTGGGAGCCGTGACAACGGTTTTTAATGCCAATATCATAGCTCTCACTGAACTGGGCAGCATTTTCGTAATTATAGGACTCATGGTGGCAATGCTAAAGTCTTTAAGCGTGACAGGAGCCGACGAGTTGCTGGTCATGCCTCTAAAGAAACTGATGGTATCTCCTCTTATCAGCTATATCGTTATAATTGTTTCCACCTATATTATTTCTCTGTTTTTCTGGCCCACGCCGGCGGTTCCGCTTATAGGCGCTTTGCTGGTACCCGCCGCCGTAAAAGCCGGACTGCCGCCCATGGCCGGAGCCGTGGCATTGGCACTGGCCGGTCAGGGGATGGCCCTTTCAGGTGATATGGTTATCCAGGGCGCACCCGGCCTTTCCGCCAAAGCCGCAGGCGTCCCCGTCCCGATGGTGACAGGCAGCGCCGCCGTACTGTCACTGGTAACGGGTATTGTGGCCATCATACTTGCATATTTCATGATGAGAAAAGACATAGCCAAATTCCAGGCCGATGGTATTAGAGAAATGGCCTCTTCCAGCGACGTAAATCCGGCCATGCAGGTGCAGGCTAAGGAAAAGCAGGGTCAGGCTTACGCTCCGTTCCTGGTGTGGCTGCTGATCATCTCCATGGCTGCCGTAATATTTGCTATGTTCCGCTTTAACATCAAAGGCGGCGACGCCTCGGCCCTCCTCGGCGGGACCGCCATCCTGATCATGACAGTGGCAACACTTCTTGTGGAAGGCGTGAGAGGTCTTGACAAGATAGCCGACCACCTGACCGACGGGCTTGTATTCGCCTTCAAAGTCATGGGCCAGATTCTCCCCATAGCCGGGTTCTTCTTCCTGGGCAACCCCGAAGCCGTGGTGAAGATCATGGGAGAAGGCGCGCCGGGCTACCTTTTCGACATCGGCAAGATGCTCGCCCAGGCCATCCCGCCCCAGGGATTCCTGTCCGCCTTCGGCATGCTAATCCTCGGCATCATCACCGGTCTTGACGGGTCCGGGTTTTCAGGCCTTCCCATGACCGGAACCCTCGCCGGAGCCATGGCCGGTGGAAATCAAACGGTAGCCTCGACCCTGGCCGCCATAGGTCAGATCGGAGCCATCTGGTCCGGCGGCGGCACCATCATAGCCTGGAGTTCCCTGGTGGCTGTGGCCGGCATCGTGGGAGTACCGGTCCTGGACCTCGTCAGAAAGAACTTCATACCCGTCATCGTCGGCATGATTGTCTCCACCATAGTCGCGGTGCTTTTCCTGATGTAAAAAAGCGGGGTTATACCCCGCTTTTTTAATTACTCCCAGCCGCTTACAATACTTTCAGACGATCAGCTTCGTAATTAATACCACGAATTCCGCCGCTTTCAAAAATATGAGCTGGCTCAGAACCGTACCAAGTATCTTGCCTCCCACCAGAAAAGCCACCATGGTATTGGCCTCCTGCCTTTCCCTTAATCCCTGCAAGGTCTGGTCGGTAATTATGGCGGCCTGCGGGTCCACCACAATGGCCAGGAGTATGGTCGCGGCTCCGTTGATTATGCCCGAAAGCTGACTGGCGGTAATGCGGTACCGCGGCACCAGAGCACCGGCGTAAATGGCTGCCAGGACACCGATGGTCGATATGGATGTTATGATGAGATTTAAAATTAAAAAAGTGGGAGGAATTTTTTCGAGCCTCAACCCTCGAAGCAGAGAGAGACTGGGTCTTTTGAGGCTTTTTCTTATTTTCCCCAGCGGCCTTTGAAAATAGATTTGCCCGAGCAGCTGGGGTATTGAGCCCGCCTGTTCCAGCTTTATTATCCCCCTGGAGAAGATTTCAACAAAGCTGGGTATCAGCACAGCCCCCAGAATGCTCCCCATCGTTGCCGAAAATATTATCCACCGGAAATCGCCAAGCAGCAAGCCCGCGCTCCCTTCAATGATGGCCCTGTCCACTATGCTGCCCAGAAGGGGCGCCTGGACCATGTTGGCCGTCCTCGATATGAGCACAATAATATTGAACAGGGATATGGCCATGGCAAGTCTTTTGGTTCTTATGCCCGCAAGGCGCACCGAGTAAGAAAGGGTATCCACCATATGAATGGTGGCGGTAAATAATATTATAATCAGCAGCCTTTCCATATGTCAGCCTCTTTACCTCTTAAATCCCGACACTAAATGAACAACACATCATTCCCTTGATATTATATAGCTCCGCCAATGAAATATCAAGAAAAAGCCGGTGTTTTGGAAAACCGGTAAAAGGGGTTTTTCTTAATTGCACCCTGTCTTTGAACCCCGCAGGCGCTTCCCGTATAGTATATATTGTAAAATAAATGCGGGGAGGGATTGTGTTTGAACCAAGTCCTGCAGTGCCAGAAAGAAAACAACTGGTTTTACGTATCCACCAATGAGGCGCTGGTTGACCTGATGCTCCACGCCCGTGAGATAGATAATCTTGTGCCCTTCTGGTTCGGTGTCACCGACCAGGGAACCCTTGTGGACCAGTCCCAGCCGGAGGCTTTGCGGGTGGCCAGGGAGAACAATCTGCCCATTCTGGCCATAATTCACAACTTTGCAGACCCTCAAATGTCGGAATTGATACATGAAATATTGACCACTCCGGCCCTCCGTCAAAACCTGGTAAACTCCATTGAAGAACTGCTGATTTCCCGGAATTTTGCAGGTGTGAATATCGACTTTGAATTCGTCCCGCCGCCCGACAGGGCCGCTCTCAATACTTTCATGAGGGAACTTTACCGCAGGCTTTCTCCCAGATTCAGGGTAACCATTTCCGTCCCGGCCAAACTCGAGGAGAATCCCCGCCACCCTTTCTCCGGGGCTTTCGACTACGAGACCCTGGCCATGTTCTCCGATGAACTTTTTATACTGGCTTACGACGAGCACTTTTCCGTCCCCGGGCCCGTTGCATCCATAGGTTTTGTGCGCCGGGTGCTGGATTTCGCCATAACCAGGGTTCCCAGATACAAGATAAAACTAGGCATGGCCGCCTATGGATATGACTGGGTGGAAGCCGGCGGCATGCCCAGGGCTTTGAGTTACAATGAGGCCATCGCTCTGGCCAGGGAATACGGGTCCGTTATAGTTTACGACGAGACTGCCCAGGAACCCACTTTTACGTACACCGCCGATAATGTGAGACATATAGTGTGGTTTGAAAATGCGCGGAGCTTTTCGGCTAAACTCGACCTGGTAAACGAATACGGTCTTGCAGGCATCGCCGTCTGGCGGCTGGGCCAGGAAGACCCAAGAGTCTGGGAGGTAATACGGCTCAAACTCAAAAAACATAACTTCCCTCTGTTTTAAAAAAACAAAAATTTTTTTGGAAAAACTATCCATATATGCCATGAATCCATAGCATAACAGACCATCAAAAGAGTAAACTAATATTGAACAATACTTTAAGGAGGTAATGATATGGCAAGGATTCACTGCAGCGTATCGAACTGTCATTACTGGAAAAGCGGAAACGTATGCGATGCCTCTGAAATTATGATTACTTCGGATACGATAGGCGACACCATGGGCGATAACTTCGACGCCCCCAAAGCTTCCACCGCCCCTCAGACCCCTGTGGCATCCTGTATGGAAACCTGCTGTAAGACCTTTGTGGCGTCCGACAATGCCGCCAAAAAAGCCGACGGAGTTTACAGAAAATAGCGGTTTCATGATAAAAAGCAGCGCTGGTGCGCTGCTCTTTATTTTATTATTTTCTGTTCAAATCTATCCATATAAATTCTCTCAAGTAATCGGCATAATTTTCCGCCCAATCCTTGTGGCGTGAATGCATGTTTTTTTCCTGCCTCAGCCTTTCAATAAAGGCTTCCATACCCTCCTCGGGGGGAACAAAAATTTTTTGCATTTCTCCACCTCATTTTACAGATAAAAAGTTTTTAATAAAAAACTATTATTTAACATAATATGCAAAAAAACGGCCCGTGGATACTACCACAGCCGTTTCTTTCCGGAGAAAAGCATGGAAACCCCTCCTTCCCACAGCAGTGTGATAGCGCTCCACTCAGGGCCCGGGAAGCCCCGAGTGACAGTCCTGCACCTGTTCGATGCAGGCCCAGCCATGCCGCCCGCCGGCAGCAAGACTTCGGCGATGACCCCTTTCTCCCCTTTCAACGGCCGCCGCCTCCGGGGGATACTCATGATACACCGCGCCTCTACCGCACCTCTTTCGAGGCAAGGTATTTAATGTTTTAAATTGTTTTATTTAATTTTACATTGATGAGCGGCGTTTGTCAAAAGTTTTTTTCCACCATTTTTTATTTACAGATTTTTTCAATGCCTCTCATGTAAGGCCTCAGCGCTTCGGGGACGACCACGGAACCATCCGCCTGCTGGTAGTTTTCCAGTATGGCGGCTGTGGTCCTGCCCACCGCGAGCCCAGAGCCGTTTAACGTGTGCACAAATTGAGGTTTTGCCCCTTTTTCCGGCCGGTACTGGATTTTTGCCCTGCGGGCCTGGAAATCTTTGAAATTACTGCAGGAAGAGATCTCCACATAGCGGTTGTAACTCGGCATCCATACTTCGATATCATAGGTCTTGGCCGAAGAAAATCCCAGGTCGCCGGTGCAAAGGGCCACGACCCGGTAGGGGAGACCCAGGATCTGGAGCACTTCCTCGGCGTCGCGGGTCAGTTTCTCCAGTTCATCCATTGAGGTCTCGGGTTCTGTGAACTTTACAAGCTCCACTTTGTTAAACTGATGCTGCCTTATAAGCCCGCGGGTATCCCTCCCTGCGGAACCCGCTTCCGCTCTGAAGCATCCGCTGTAGGCCACGTAGTATATGGGAAGATCCTCTTTCGAAAGGATTTCCTCCCGGTGAAGGTTTGTGACCGGAACTTCAGCGGTGGGTATCAGGAAGTAGTCGGTGTTGTTATAAAGCTTGAAAGCATCTTCTTCGAATTTGGGCAGCTGGCCCGTGCCGGTCATGCTTTCCCGGTTGACGATAAACGGCGGAAATATTTCTTTATATCCGTGTTTTTCGATATGCAGATCCAGCATGAAGTTTATAAGCGCCCGTTCCAGCCTGGCCCCGGCCCCTTTGTAGACCGTAAACCTGGAGCCGGTAATCTTTCCTGCCCGGTTAAAGTCAAGGATATCCAGGGCTTCCCCTATATCCCAGTGGGCTTTAAAATCAAAGTCAAAGTTTCTCGGCGTCCCCCACCGGCGGACCTCCACATTGTCCTGGTCGCTCCTGCCCACGGGCACCGATTCGTCGGGTATGTTGGGAATGGTGAGGAGAATCTTCTGCAATTCCTCTTCCACGGAACTAATCCGTTCGTCCATTTCCTTGATTTTCTTAGATACCTCTCTCATCTGGGCGATAAGGTCATCAGCCGGTTCGCCGGATTTTTTCCTCCTGGCAATTTCCTCAGACTCCTGATTCCGGAGGCTTTTCAGCTTCTCCGCCTCAAAGAGCAGGTTCCGGCGCTCCTCGTCGAGTCTCAGGAAGTCATCAAGATCCTGGGGCTTCCCTCTCTTTGCCAGGGCATCTTTAACGATGTCGGGGTTCTGGCGTATAAACCTGATATCAAGCATGTTTATACCTCCCTCAAGACATTTTGAACATCTGATTTTATAAAACAAATTTGTAAACAAAAAACCTCCGCCCCAAAGGGGCGAGAGGCACCCGCGTTGCCACCCTTCTTTTTCCTTCATTGCCATAACGGAACTCCTTCTTCACCTGAAGCGCGGAGTCCCGACGCCTTTTTGGAAGGCGCTGCTTGGGGGCGGAATTCTGCACGACCCTTTACCGGCTTGCACCAGCCGCCGGCTCTCTACCAAAAAGGCCCCTGCATACTTTTCCCCTTCATCGCATCTGTGTATTATTATACCCAAAAATCGGAAGAATTTCAACAGCGGGAATAAAAGGGGAGCCCATCCGGTGTAAAAAATGAAATGCCGGAATTGGCATGCCCTCATTAAAATGATATAATTATCATACAAACCAAAGCTGCGGCTTCATGCCATTTCTCATCCCGGCATATTTTATTTTTTACGGGGGAGGGGGTAATATATATGAGCGACCGCATAAAAAAACTGGCCTTTCTCGGGCTTTTTATGGGGCTGCTGGTGATTGCCACATCGGTGTTGCGGTTTCCTGTGCCCACCTTCAACCTTTATTTTAATCTGGGAGAATCGGTAATATACCTGGTGTCCCTCATTTACGGCGCTTACCCCGGCGCCATAATAGGCGGGGTGGGTTCGGCCCTTTCCGACCTCATCGCCGGCTATCCGGTCTGGGCCCCCATAACATTCATAATAAAGGGTCTTGAAGGTTTTATAGTAGGCTCACTGGCCCGAAAATTTAACCCTTACGCCGGTGTGACCGCCGGGGCCCTGTGGATGATGACCGGATACGCCACCGCCGCAGGCTTTTTGTACGGCATAGGGGCTGTTCCGGTAGAGCTCGCCGGCGATCTGATGCAGGTGAGCGCCGGCGCAGTCATCGCCCTGCTTTTGCACGGCAGGCTAAATAATCTTTCTTTTAACGACGAAGACAAATTTTAGAGGTGATACCGCATTGAAAATCGGCAAAATTCCGCCGGAAATTTTAAAGAAGAGCGTATACCCGTTCCTCGGAAAACGTCGGAAGGAAGTGCTGGTTCATTCCGGATTTGGTGAGGACTGCAGCGTTATCGACTTCGGCCGATACGTGGCTGTGGCTTCCAGCGACCCTATAACCGGCGCCGACAAAAACGGCGGCTACCTTTCGGTTTTTATCTCGTGCAACGACATCGCAGCCTGCGGTGCGGAGCCCGTCGGCATCCTGGTGACACTGCTCCTGCCCGAAGGAGCCGACGAGGATATGCTAAAAAACTTGATGGAGGGCATCCATCGGGGGGCGGCCAAAATCGGCGTAGAAGTGCTTGGAGGCCACAGCGAAATCACCGCGTCGGTGGTAAAACCTGTGGTTTCGGTGACGGCTCTGGGGATTGCCGGTAAAGGGGAATACGTCACCTCATCGGGGGCAAAGCCCGGCGACGACGTAATAGTGACAAAAGCCCTTGGCCTGGAGGGCTCTGCGGTGCTGGCCTGTGACTTTGAAGAATTTCTGAAGACAAAAATTCCGCCGGAAGATGTCTACAGGGCCCAGGGGTTTCTCGAAATGATAGGTGTAATAGAAGACGGTCTTACGGCGGCCAGGGCCGGAGTATCGGCCATGCACGACATAACCGAAGGCGGACTTCTGGGGGCGGCTTACGAAGTGGCCGAGGCTTCGGGGGTGGGTATTGAAATATATAAAGAAAAATTGCCCATCCTGCCCGAAACGGCGGCGATTTGCCGGGCCTTTGACATAGACCCCCTGGGACTGATATCCAGCGGGTCCATGCTCATCTGTACCCCCCGGGGCGAAAAAGTGATGGAGGCCCTGGCTCAAAAGGATATACCGGCCTTTCGCGTCGGCAAAATCACCGCCGGCGGCAGGTATTTAATTTCGGACGGTTCGAGAATCCCTCTGAAACCCCCCGAAAGGGACGAACTCTACAGGGCTATCGAAAAGGCAAAACGGTAATCTTTTTATTTTTTTATCACCACTATGCTCCCGGTAATCTCTTCATCGGCAGCTATCCGGGTATTACCTACTTTGAATATATATGACGGGAACTTTTGCATCAAAGACACTTTCATCCCGGGCAGCACGCCCAGGGCCATTAATTTGTTCAGAGTCTTTTTGTCCCGCGCTTCTATTCTGGAAACGACTGCCTGATTCCCCACCTCCAGTTCCGTCAGCAACATTTCTCTGCCGTCCGCCTTTGCCGTCATAATGACTTCCTCCCGTTTTTCATCCACTTGAAGAGACCGCTTTGTCTTACATTTTCAAAGCCGCATCTGGGGCACTTTATCTTGCCGCAGCGCCCGCTCATCGGGCACCCTCTGCACCCGGCGGCCTCCCTGCTGTTTTCATCAAACTCATAGCCGCAAAATCCGCATTTAATCACAGCACCACCCCCAGTGCAGTCAATATCCGGTTCAGGAAAAATCCTGCGAAGAATGCGAAGGGAAATATAAACGCCACTATGGCCAGGGTCGTCTTTATTCCCCGTTCCTTCACCATTATTGAAAACTGGGCGATGCATGGCACGAAAAGTGTCAGTGTGGCCGCCGCCACCACCGTCTGAACGCCGTTTAAAGCCCCGCTTTTTTGAAGATCATAGAGGCCTGCAGCGCCGTAGTCCCTGCGGAAGAATCCGAACAGAAAGGCTTGGGCCGCATCCGGCGGAAGCCCCATGGCTTTCATCACCGGAGCAAGGGCGCCGACGGCCAAGTCAAATAATCCCGTCATCTTGCCCAACCATATCAGGACGCTCGCCAGGATAAACATCGGCACTATCTCGAGAAAATACCACTGTATCCTCGAAAAGGTCTTTTCCAGCACGTTGGCCAATACAGGCACCCTCAGCGGCGGGACTTCCATATAAAAATTCGGCCTTTCTCCCGGCATTATCCGGGCTGTGAGATAACCAATGAACAAAAATACCATTGATATAAATCCGACCCAAACCGCCATGGCGTAGGGCCTGCCCGAAAGGAGAGCCATTATGACCCCCAGCTGTGCCGAACACGGAATGGCCAGCGCCAGCAGGAGAGTGGCAATAATCCTTTCCCTCCTGGTTTCCAGCGTCCTGGAGACCAGGGTGGCCATGGTATCGCATCCGAACCCCAGGGTCATGGGTATGACGGCCCTGCCGTTTAAGCCGATGCCTTTAAAAACCCGGTCCACCAGAAGGGCCAGTCTGGGAAGATAGCCGGAGTCTTCTATGATTGAAAATGCCAGGAAGAAAGTCCCCACAATGGGGAGTATAATGGCCACGGCGTACCTCAACCCCAGGGTTATTATGCCGTAGTCCAGAGCCAGCAACTCTTGCAGCGGCTTATATGGTATCAGCGACGTCACCAGGCTGTTGATCCAGGGGTTGATGTAAGCTTCGAAGATATTGCCTTCTATAAAGTCTACGATGGTGCCCGCCCCAAACTGACCCACGAATTTATAAAGGCCGAAGTAAAGCACCAGCAATAGCAGCGGTATGCCGGTGAGAGGCTGGACGGTAATCCGGTCCAGCCAGGCCTCCATCGAAGATTCCCCGCTCCTGTCTATCCGTATTACTTCACTCAGGATCTTCTCCACCCTTTTTTGCCGCTCCAGAGCGATTACATACTGAAGTGGTTCCCGGTATGCCTTTTTTGTCCTCTCAATTATTTCGGTTATCCTGGAAAAGTCTTTTTCTCTTTGCTTCACCAAAGACAATATTTCTTCATCATCCTGCAGGAGTAAAAAAGCTATGGCCCGCCCGGATAACCTGTAGCCTGATTTTAAAAGGGCCTCTATTTCGGTCGCGGCCTTTTCAATGCCATTGAAGTATACCTCTGGCCTTATTTCATTGAATTCAAGCGGCCCGCCTTCTGTCATAATCCGCCACCTTTCTTTTGAAATCATCCAACCCTCGATGCAGCGCAGCGGCCGTCCCCACAACGGGTATGTCCAGGATTCGGGACAATCTGTCTATATCGACTTTTCTGCCTATTTTTTCCGCCTCATCCATCATATTTACCACCAGAATCACCGGCAAACCGGCTTCCTTTAGCTGAAGCGTCAGGGAAAGCATTCTTTCCAGATTTTTTGCATCCGCCACATGTACCACTATATCCGGCTCTTCCTCCAGCAGCAGCGTCCTGGTAACCCTTTCTTCTTCGGTGATGGGTACAAGGGAATACATGCCCGGAGTGTCTATTACTTCATATACATCCCCGCCTATCCTGCCGGTACCCCTGGAGATTTCCACGGTGGTGCCCGGGTAATTGGAGACCGTCACGTAAGAACCAGTAAGCTGATTAAATATAACGCTTTTGCCCACATTGGGAGTACCCACCAGCACCAGCTTTTTCTTTCCGGCCGCTTCTTCGCCGCCGTCGCGGCCCTTTCTCTTGAAGCCGTCCATTATGACAGTAAAAATATTCTTTTTGTTCCTGCAGCAGTCCATCCTCCGCGCCTCCTTGATAATCATTCTCAATGGCAGGTGAAAAAAAATATTTTTACGCTAACATATTATGATAATTGATATCAATTGTCAATCAGTGATATTGATTATTATTCACGCCCGATGCTGGACTTTCATTAAATTTCTATTTGCTGCGTCGTTTTTTGCATAAAGACTAAATTTCTGGTTATTATATGGACGTAACCTTCTCAAGGAGGGGAGCTTATGGGGGACATAGTTGACATAACAGCCGGACTGGCGGATTTGAAAACCATGTGCTACAGAAACACTCTTGCTCTTGTGAGCCTGATAGAAGTGCTGATAGAAAATGGAGTCATCCAAAAAAACGACGTAGCCTTAAAAGCCTTGGAGCTGGATGAAGAGATACAAAAAAATTTGAAACGTCTTATAAAATGTAAGTTACGCAAATAAAAAAATGGGCAGCCAAAAGCTGCCTTTTATAACAAAAAAAGCCCTGTCAAACCAAAACGGGTTTAAACAAAGACTTCTCCCTTTTCTCTGTAATCCTGATATTTTTTAAAAGAAAGTCTCACAAGAGATTTATCCTGGCTGTAAGTAACTTTCTCCAGAGCCTCATCAATATCGTAAAAGCCGCCTTCGGAAAAACCCAGTTCCGCATTGGGAGTACTGTTTTCGTTGACGGCTTCCATCAGGAACCAGGTAATCTGATTGCAAACGGGCCGTTGCCTGGAATAGGAATAAAATTCGTAGCATGTCTCCCCTACACAGGAAATGATTCTGGCGTCAGCCCCCGCTTCAATTTTGACCCTTTCAACGGCCACCTCCTGGGCGAGTTTTCCGGGGCGAATAACACCTTTGGGCAGCACCCATTCGTTTTTGTCGTTTTTGAGGATTAAGACCCTGTCGCCCGAAAAAACTACCCCACCGGCGCATATTCTTGTGAGCATGCCCTCAGCCTCCTTCTTGTCTTCATTTGCAGCAATTGTCATATGTAAAAATTTCGACACATTTTGCAAAATTCCTTCTTTGTACCTCATGCCTTTTTTACCGGTGGGTTAGCCGGCAACCCTTCGTCAACTTGTAATTTTTTCCACCACCGCCCTTAGCTCCTGCGCGGTCTTCCAGAGAGTTTGTTTTTCTGCGTCGTTAAGCTTTTTTACGTCGTCTATTAAAATTTCCAAAAACCCCTGCCTATATTCTTCCAGTGCTCTGTCACCGGCCGGGGTTATCCTGACCATAACCACACGCCGGTCTTCCGGGAGAAAAAACCTTTCCACCAGCCCTTTTTCAACGAGCCTGTCCACCATTACCGTCAGGCTGCCGCAAGAAGTCCGTATGTCTTCGCCGAACTGGCTCATTTTGTACGGTCCGTGGTTTTTCAAAGTGTACAGCACCCGGTACTGGTTTAAAGTTATGTCAATATTATCGTTTCTCAAAAAGTACTCTCTGTTAATGGACTTCATCCACTTATTGACAGCCCTAAAAAGGCCTTCAATGGATTCGGCCAGTTCCCGGTCTCTGCCTTTCGTGAAGCCACTCACCCTAAAACCTCCTCCATCGCAATTGTGTTTCCCGAACGGTAAGCCCTGTTTCGCCCGGGGATTTTTTTATTTTTCCGCCAGTCTCTCTTTTTTTACAACCCGGCTCTCCTCTCCTTCGTGATGCTCTACCGGCTCAATAACCCGGGCTTTTTTCCACCGCCCGGTAAAATAATAACCCACGCTCAAAAGCGTACTTAAAATCGAGCTGAGCGTCATGGCCACCCACACGCCGTTGCTGCCCAGCGGGGTGAATTTTGAAAGATAATACGCCACCGGCACCCGTACCACCCACAAAGAAAATATGGATATCAACATGGTTATGAACGTGTCTCCCGCACCTCTTATGATGCCGTTGGACACCCATAGCATGCCGAAGGGGATGTAAGAGATCCCCAGTATCCTCAATATTTTTGCGCCCTCCCTCAACAGGGCATCATCGCTGGTAAACATGGTCAAAAGCTCCTCCGGGAAAAACCATACCAGACAGGTTACAAAGCCTGTTATGATGAGAGATAGGACGCTGGCCCATTTCATTACTTGTTTTACCCGGTCATACTTCCCCGCCCCTATGTTTTGGGCCGTAAGGGACGATACAGCCAGGCCGATGGACATGGAAGGCATGAAGGAAAAAGAATCTATCTTGCCGGCGGCGCCCCAGGCCGCCACGACCATCGGCCCAAAAGAATTCACCACCGACATCATTACCGTCGACCCCAGGGCTACTACGGTTTGCTGTATTCCCGCAGGCAACCCGATTTTTATTATTTTTTTCGTCAGTTCGCCATCATATTTAAAATCGCTTATTCTTACTGTCAAAAAGTGGTCAACGCTGTAAAGATATCTTACCGCCAGCAAAAATGATATGGCCTGGGATACCATGGTAGCCAGTGCGGCACCGTTTATGCCCATTCTGGGGATGGGGCCCAACCCAAATATAAAGATTGGATCCAGTACAATGTTTATCATGGTTGTGTAAAATAGAAATTTCAGCGGCGTCCTGGAATCTCCCAACCCCCTGAGCACAGCACTTATGACATTGTATCCGAAGGTGAATATCATCCCCGCAAAAATTATACTTAAATAACCGCTGGCGGGATTTATCAACTCTTTCGGCGTATTCATCAACACAAGGATCGACCTGTGGAATAAAATTCCGACAATGGTTATGAATACTGCCGAGATTGAAAGCAGGAACACGGAATTATTTACGGTCTTTCTCATCATGTCCTCATTGTCGGCACCCTTGTACTGCGCCACCAGTACGGTGGTTGCCACCGTTATACCCATAACCAGCGAAACCAATACAAATATTATCGGAAAGCTTACGGAAACCGCCGCCAGCGCTTCGGGGCCCAAAAACTTCCCCACCCATATGGTGTCGACGGTGTTGTAAAGAGTCTGCAAAAGATTTCCCAAAAAAAGGGGGATGGAAAACTTTATGAGGTGCATTGGGATGCTGCCCTTTGTAAAATCCACTATGGTGTCCTGTCTTTTCACTAACATCACCCCGGCCTTCTCTATTGAGCTCATGCATATCGCTCAATCGTTTTTGTGTTTTTTATTTACATATTTTACATTGGCAGCCGGTTTTATTCTTTGCTTCTTAAAACCCGCTCAGTTTTTTGATTTTAAAATTATTTTATACTCAAAATATATTATAGCAAAAAAAAGCTGATTTCAACTTTAATTTCAGCTTTGTAAAACAAAAATGGCTCCCCGAGCAGGATTCGAACCTGCGACCCTCCGGTTAACAGCCGGATGCTCTACCGCTGAGCT
>NZ_JBJYKD010000026.1:0-45251 GCF_049310025.1 Thermorhabdus hydrogeniformans
TTTTCTTCAGTTTTATTTAATTTTCTTTGCTGTTTTATGGTTGACAAATGAATTTTTTATTTATGCAACGCTAGTGATCAAAAATAATAGCATTACACAGTTTTTATGTCAACATAATGTTAAATTTGTCCGTGTCAAGATGGATTATCAAGTCCTATTTTTTATATAAAAAACGCCCTCTGACAAAATTATTCATAATTGACCTTATTTGCAGCATTATAAAGCTCCCTTACTCAATGTTAAGGGATGGCTTCGCCCGAACTTCGTTGGCCCTTGACCTCTCACTTATTCGCTTTACGTAGTGGCTGTAAGGTCAATCAGGTAATGTAATATTAACTTTTTCTTTGGAAATAGGTATTACTTTATTGGATTCATAGTGTGTTGGCAGTATCATGACTGCTGTAGCGTCATTGGTGAAATCCATTGCGATGCTGATGTTGTTTTTCAAGCTCAAACGGAACTTAAATATTACTGTTTAAAATGTGGGTGTGTCTCCTTTTTCAGAGAGGATAAGGCTCTGTAGGGATACAGTCTGAGCGCTTGATTGAAGGATCATACCCTTAAATCTTCTCCCTTTCTCTCTGGGGGAGAAGGCACAGCTAACGGTCGCCGCTACCAGCCCCACGTCAGACTTTTTCTGTAAAAGCCCGCCCGTGCCGGGCGCACGTACAATCCGGCCAGTGATATTGTCACCGGCCGGATATTTAAATTTCAGCCTCTGTTTACCAGGGGCTTTTTACGGGCTCATTTGAGTATGCCCTGTTCTATTAACACCTTGCGGAGCTTTTCCGCCTCATGTTCCGCCAGCTCACAGAGCGGGGGCCTCAATTTACCCGTTTTGAAGCCAAGCATACCGAGCGCCGCCTTTACCGGGATGGGGTTCGTGGTCATGAACAGCGCCTTAAAAATCGGGAACAGGCGCCCATGAATTTCCGCCGCTTCTTTCACCCTGCCCTCCTCATAGGCAATTATCATTTCGCGCATTTCTCTTCCGACGATGTGGGAGGCGACACTCACCACACCGCGGCCGCCCAGGGATAATATGGGCAGGGTCAATGAATCATCCCCGCTGTATATGGCGAAATCGGGCCCGGTGTTTTTCCTGATGGTCGTAACCTGGTCCATATTGCCGCTTGCTTCCTTGACTGCCACAATGTTCTTTATCTCCGCCAGCCTTGCCACCGTGGCGGCCTCCAGGTTGCAGCCGGTCCTGGAGGGCACGTTGTAGAGCATGATGGGCAGTGAGGTTTCCCTTGCCACCGCCGCAAAGTGCCGGTACAGCCCCTCCTGGGTGGGTTTGTTGTAATAGGGCACCACCAGCAATACCCCGTCCACCCCAATTTTCTCCGCCGCCCTGGTCAGTTCTATAGTCTCTTTTGTGTTGTAATTGCCGGTCCCCGCTATGACCCGGGCCCTGCCATTTACCGCGCGGACCACGGTTTTAAACAATTCCAGTTTCTCTTCCTTCGAGAGGGTAGGCGACTCTCCGGTGGTCCCGGCCACCACCAGGGTATCGCTGCCGTTTTCGGCAAGATGGACCGCCAGCCTCCCGGCTTCCTCGAAATTCACTTCGAGATCATCGTCAAAAGGGGTCACCATAGCCGTTATGACTCTACCGAAATCAACCAATTTTTCCACCATCCCTTTAATATAATTTTATATTTTATCTTCATAATGATTTTTCTGAAAACCCTCCGCCGGCGGCGGACTGCCGCCTGCCGCCGCTAGGTTTTACAAAAAACATGTCTTATTTACCCAGATTAAATTTCCTGTGCAGTGCCTGCACCGCCTTTTCCATTTTGGCCTCTTCCACCAGGCACCATATGGTGGTGTAGGAATCCGCGGATTCCAGAATCTCAATCCCCTCTTCCGCCAGGGCCTCCACGATGTTTGCCATGACTCCAGGGACGCCCGTCATCCCCGCTCCCACAACGGCCACTTTGGCGCAGCCCTTTTTCACGGCCACCGGTATCTTCATGTCCTCGATTATCCGGACCGCCCGCGAGCTGACTTCATCTTTTACGGTAAACACCATTGCTTCGGGAGAAATGTTGATGAAGTCGATGCTTATGTCGGCCCGGGCCAGGGCCTTCAGCATTTTGACCTGCAGTGTTTTGTCTTCAAGCGCGCCGGTATTTATCCTGAGCTGAGTCAAACCGGGAATCTGGGTTATGCCGGTAATTACCCTCCCGTTTAATATTGTGGCCCCTCCCTCCTTAAACACCCCGGCGCCTGTAACCACCGTCCCCGGTTCATCGTTGAAAGTGCATTTTATCTTCAGCGGGATGTTTTTTTGCATGGCAATTTCCACAGCCCTGGGATGCACCACCCTGGCGCCTTCATGGGCCAGCTGGCAGATTTCATTGTATGTAACAGTATCAAGGGTTCTGGCATCGCTCACTATCCTGGGGTCCGCCGTCTTGATGCCGTCTACATCCGTATAGATTTCCACCGCCTCCGCATCCAGGGCCACTCCCAGTGCCGCGGCCGTGGTGTCGCTCCCGCCCCGGCCAATAGTGGTGATCTCGCCGTCCTCGGTTATTCCCTGGAAGCCGGCCACCACCACGATCTTATCCTCCTCAAGGTGCGTCAGTATCCTGCCGGGGTCCACCCTGCGTATGGTCGCATTTCCGAACCGGTTGTCGGTGATAATGCCCGCCTGGGCCCCGGTTAAAAAGATGGCCTTGAATCCTGCGGCCTGCAGGGAACCGGTTAAAACGGTGCCGGAAATGATTTCCCCGCAGGAGAGGATAAGGTCCATCTCCCTCGGAGATACATTTGAACCCGAAGCTTCCAGAAGACCCTTCAGGGTATCGGTGGCATAAGGGGCGCCCCGCCTCCCCATGGCGGAAACCACGACCACCAGCCGGTAACCCTGCTTTCGGGCATTAATTATTTTTTCTATCACCCGCCGCCTCGCTTCGGGTGTGGCCACCGATGTTCCTCCAAATTTCTGTACCAGAATCTTCATTTTTGCCCCCACCTATATCAACCCGTAATTCAATAACAATTCGGCTATCTGGACCGCATTGGTGGCGGCGCCCTTCCTCAACTGGTCCGCCACAACCCACATGCACAGCCCGCTGGGGCAGGATATGTCCTCCCTGATGCGGCCTACGAATACCTCGTCGCGATTGGAGCAATCCGCAGGCATTGGATAAATCGCCTTTCCGGGGTCGTCCATCACGACCACCCCCGGCGCCCTGCTCAGTATCTCCCTGGCCTCCGCCGGGGAAAGCTTTCTTTCGGTCTCAATGGTAACGGCTTCGGAATGGCTTCTCAGCACCGGCACCCTGACGGCTGTGGCGCTAATGAGAATGCTGTCGTCGTGGAACATCTTCCTGGTCTCATATACCATTTTCATTTCTTCCTTTGTGTAGGAGTTTTCCATAAAAACATCTATGTGAGGTATAAGGTTAAAAGCTATCCGGTGCGGAAAAACCTTTGGCGGCATCATGTCACCGGCCAGCACCGCACCGGTCTGTTCTATCAGCTCGTCCATCGCTTCCTGGCCCGCGCCGGATACGGCCTGATAAGTCGAAACAATCACCCGCTTAATCCTCGCGGCATCGTGGAGCGGCTTTAAAGCCACCACCATCTGAATGGTGGAACAGTTGGGGTTGGCGATGATGCCCCGGTGCCACCTGACGTCGTCGGGGTTTACTTCCGGCACCACCAGCGGCACCTGGGGATCCAGGCGGAAATTGCTGCTGTTGTCGATGACCACGGCGCCGCGCTTTACGGCTTCGCCTGCGAATTTTAAACTGGCCTCTCCTCCGGCAAACAGCGCGAGGTCCACGCCGTTAAAGGATTCCGGGGTTGTTTCTTCGATTTCGTATTCCCTGTCACCGAATTTTATCTTTTTCCCGGCCGAGCGCCTGGTGGCCAGCAATTTTAAATTTCCTACGGGGAACCGGCGCTCTTTGAGCACTTCCAGGATGGTATTCCCCACAGCGCCCACCCCGACTACAGCTACGTTCAATTTCTTCATTTCTCATATCCCTCCAGAAGTTGTTGCATCAATTTATTTTATTATAAATACCTGAAAAAGGTGCTTGCCAAAAGACCGTCAGAACTCCATCAAGTTTTCCAGCCCGATAACCACCCCTTGAAGCTCCCGGACTTTCCTTACGGCCAGGAGAACACCGGGTACAAACGACACCCGGCTGGTGGAATCGTGCCTTATGCTCAATATCTGACCCAATCCGCCGAATATCACTTCCTGGTGGGCTATCAGCCCCGGAAGCCTGACGCTGTGGATTCTTACGCCATTCAGGCTTCCTCCGCGGACGTTGGGTAATTTCTCCAGCTCGGGCCTTTTGGCCTCTTCCACATGCCCCCGTTCGCGGTTAATTAGTTCCGCCGTCATCAGTGAAGTCCCCGATGGGGCGTCGAGTTTGCCGTCATGGTGAAGTTCGATGATCTCAACATCCGGGAAGTACCTGGCGGCCATTCTGGCCATCAGCATCATTAAAACCGCGCCAATGGCAAAATTGGGCGCCAGGAAAGCACCGGTACGGTTTTGCTCACACCAGGCCCGCAGTTTTTCAATATCCGACGGAGCCAGTCCGGTGGTACCTATAACAGGCCTCACTCCGTTGAAAACGGCCACCCGCGCGTTTTCCAGGGCAGCCTGGCTGTTGGTGAAATCTACCATTACCTCGGCATCGGTTCTTTTGATAACCTGTTCCAGGTCTTTTTCCACAATTATTCCTGTTTGTTTTTTCCCCACCAGTTCTCCCAGGTCTTGCCCCGTGCCCGCCACGTCTACGGCGCCCACCAGTTCCATATCCTCCTGTTCCAGAATGGCGGAAGAAATTTCCCTCCCGACCCTCCCGGCCGCGCCTGTCACGATGACTTTAATTTTACCCGCAACCATGACACTCATCCTTTCCAAGTTTTTTATATATTTATATGCAGACCGGTAAACAAACAGCAGCCCATTTTCCGCGATCAGGCGATTTTGTTCCGAATAAAAAATCATAAAATTAAAACGATTATGGCACCAGAGCTCATAACCGTTTTACACAAATTAAAAAAATTCCCACGGTTGTGAGATAGCGCTCCACCAAATAACACTCTGGTGACAGTGCCGCACCTCTTAAATGCGACCCCAGCCCGGGAACGCGGGAATTCCCGGACTTCGGCGAACGCCCCTTTCCCGCCGGATCATCGCCCCCAACTCACCGGCGGTACTCTTGGCTATCGCAACCTCTACCTCACCCCTCTGCCGACAGGGGTATTAATTTTTATTATATTATCATTAACTTCCATGCCATGTCAAGCTTTTTCTCGGCTCTTTTTTTTAATATTGCAATGATTTTCTTATTTGTTGACACAACCGACAGCTTTTTTATATAATAATATCAGTAAAATTGCAGCAACCCTCTCGAGGTGCCCCCTTGGGGGAGAATAGGGAAGACCGGTGAAAGTCCGGCGCGGTCCCGCCACTGTAAAGGGGAGCGGCTTAATGTATCCACTGGGAAACCGGGAAGGATTAAGCGGCTGTGAACCTGAGCCAGGAGACCTGCCTTGAGAGGTTTTGATTCCGGGGATGATGGTAAAGTCCGCGGTCTAATGCATGTTAGACTGCGGGCTTTTTCATTTGTGTTAAAAACAATAAATACAGGAGGGTTCAGGATCATGCAAAAAACAAAAAATCTGGTTTTGACGGGAATGTTTATTGCCCTAAGCGCCGCGGGGGCCGCCATCAAGTTGCCAAGCCCCACGGGGACGGTTGCCTTCGATTCGGCCCCGGGGTTTCTGGCCGCCCTTTTTCTGGGCCCCGGATACGGTGCAGTCACCGCCGCCCTGGGGCACCTTTTTACCGGTTTTTTAGCCGGATTTCCCTTGACCCTGCCCCTGCACTTGATTATTGCCCTGGAGATGGCCGTTTTCGCCTGGGTGTACGGCCGGCTCAAAAGATTCAGCCTTCCACTGGCGGTGGTCGCAGCCACGCTTCTAAACGGGATAGTGGCGCCGGCCAGTTTTATCCCGCTGCCGCAGTTTGGCTTTGGTTTTTTTGCCGCCATGGTTATTCCGCTGCTCTCGGCTTCTTTTGCCAACGTGGCCTTGGCCGCCCTGGTTTACAGGGCCGTGGCGGCGGTTTTCAAACCGGATGAAGCATCTCTGTCAAATAGATAGATGTGAAACCACTTTCTACGCAAAGATAAAACCATAGATTACACTGGAGGGGAAAAAGTTGGCAGAAAACAAAATCCTGCCCTCAAACCGGGATGTGTGCATTGTAGATATTCCGGGGGACTTCTATCTCACGATAGCATGCGATTCCGCGGGGGGGATTGGTGAGAAGCGGAGGGATGTGGTGAAGGTACCGGCATCCGTGGTGGGGAGGTTCACCTGCCGGGTGGCCCTGATGGAAACCCTGGCCGTTGGGGCCGCCCCAAAGGCGGTGGCGGCCGCCGTATGCTGCGAGCCGTCACCCACCGGGGAAAAAATCTTGGCGGGAATCAGGGAGGAATTGTGCGAAGCCGGCCTGGACCTGCCCGTGGTCATCAGCACAGAAAAAAACATCCTCACCTGTCAGACAGGCCTCGGCGTCACGGTAACCGGAATAGCAAAAAAAAGCGACCTGCGCGTGAACAGAACGCGGGCCGGAGACAGGCTTTACTGTGTCGGGATGCCCAGGGTGGGAGACGAGGTAAAATTAAACGACTCCCGGATCGCCGACACAAATCTGGTAAGAAAGCTTTCCCAGATTCCATGCATACATGACATAATTCCCGTTGGTTCCAAAGGCATAAAAGGCGAAGCGGAGCTCCTGGTGTCACATCTGGGTCTTTCACTGACCTGGCAGGATAATGTGCCGCTGGACATAAAAAAATCCGCCGGCCCGGCCACATGCGTCCTGGTTACCAGCTCCGAGGATTTAAAACTTACGTGTTCCCAGCCGGTATACTTATTGGGCGTCATTGATGTTTGAAGGCCATAAGCTCCCATCGGCCTGCACCCATCTACCTGCGGGTTTAAAACTGCTGTTACTGCTGCATTTCCATGGACTTTATCGCATCCTGGATATTCTTTTCCGCGATTTGAGCCTTGATTTTTATTAGGTTCGGGTCCTTTTCGGCAAGGGCCTGTTGGAATTCTTTCAATGAAAATTCCACCTTTCCGGCGGTATCCATATTTTTAAGCTGAGCCTTAACTATTTCCCAGCCGGCAAGAGCTTTGGCCATTGCCGACGACGCCTCGCTTTCCTCGTTGTTCAAAGCCCTGTACAGCGCGTTTCTTATATTGTAGAGGATATTTTTGGCTTCGGGGGGCGACTTGGTTTTGAACAGTTTTTCAAAGGAGACGGTTTTTTCGTAGAGGTCGTTAGCGGAAAGCAATCCCTGATATAAATCCTGCCGGGTAAGGGTCATGGTGAGCCGGTTGAGGTTGGCGCTGAAGGCGCCCACCATGTCGGGGGTGGCTCCGTTTTTCATGGCTTCGGGCTGGAAGCTGTTCCACTGAGAGTGTATCTGGGTGACGGCCTGTTCAAATTTGGCCCAGTCGGGTTCCGACTCCTGTCCCGCCTGCCCCTGCATGCCGCCCTGGCCGCTCTGCTGGCCACCCTCCTGACCCCCTCCCTGACCTTTGCCCTGAGATTGCCCGCCTTTCTGTCCGCCCTGCCCACCGCTTTGCCGGTCGCCCTGCTGCCCCTGACCCGCCTGCCCGGCTCCCCTCCCCTGAGACGTGGGAGAGGGGGCGGCCTTTTTCAAATACTCTTTTTCAAAATCCTTAACAAGCTTTTCCACATCTGCCTGGAGTTTTTGCAGGGCTTGAGACTCCTTCTTTTCGGAACCGGAACCTCTGGAAGGGGATTTTGCCGGCTTCCTTGAACATCCGCCGGTTACTGCAAAACTCGAAACTGCAAGCATCAACGCCAGCAGATATATGAAAAATATCCTTAAGGCTTTTTGACAGTTCATATAATCACCCCTGACGTTCACCTTAAGAATATTTTTCCCCTTCCATGCGTCTTTATCCGTTGACCCAGACCCTTTTATTTATTTACTTGAGGGCAAACATGAGCTCCCCTTCAGCCGCAAGTTCCCCATCCACGGTGGCCCTGGCCCTGCCTTTACCCACCGGGCCTTTGACTCTGGTAAGTTCCACCTCCAGAGTCAGGCAGTCACCGGGAACCACCTGCCTTTTAAATCTCATGCCGTCGATACCGGCAAAAAGGGCTATTTTACCCCTGTTTTCCTCAAGGCTCAGTATGGCGCAGGCACCTACCTGAGCCAGAGCTTCCACTATAAGGACACCGGGCATGACCGGCTTTCCCGGGAAATGTCCCTGAAAAAAAGCCTCCCCCGCCGAGACGTTTTTAATCCCCACCGCCCGTTTGCCTTTCTCCAGCTCCAGAATCCTGTCTACCAGCAAAAAGGGGTAACGGTGCGGTATTATTTTCTGAATTTCTTCAATACCGAGCAACACTCATCTTCCTCTCCATTTAAGTCTCTCAATTCCACAGCCTTCCCTTAATAACGACACCGGTGCCTATGGGCCTCGGGAAACCCAGCGACGGCCTGTTCACAATCCTGCCGCCGTAGTACATGGTGGCCGAAGCGCCGCCGTCCAGGGCCGCCGCCTGCCTCACCCCCATCCCGAGCAAAAAAGCGGACAGCCGCTGCAGGCTTACGCCCCTGCCCGGCCCGGTGCCTTCGACGGTTACAAAAATCACCCTGCCGTCCTCCGATAACCCGACGGCGCTGCGGGCCACCGGAATGGTCGTAAGCCCTATCCTTTTCTCCCACCGCTTTATCGTCACCTTCCCGTCTTTTATCATGTAAGGCCCCGTCTCAAAGGCGTTTTTCATATCTTCTGCCGAGACCCCCGGCGGATAATCCACCGCAACACCCGATTTTAACGGCACGTCTATTTTTATTTTTGGCAAAATAAGGTTTTTTAAAAAAGATTTTTCGCCGATATACAGAACTTTGCCGCCGGACGGTATTTCCGTAAAAGACCCTTTGACCACACCCCGCACTCTATTTTCGCTAATTATCACATTATACCCGAGGGGCTTTTGCCGGGTGGTGGAACCGTAACGGTGAGTATACAGAACAGCTTCCGTGGAACCGCCGGAACGGTTGAGGCCGTCTAAATAAAATCTTTCCCCGTTTATCTCCACGTAAGCCCTGGCCTTTACCGGCAAAAGCCTGGGCCTGCCCCGTCTGTCGATGAAAAACACCGGGTCTTCCCCCGTGGGCATGGTTATCCACTCGCCGTCTATGACCACCTGGCCCACAGGCTGGCCGTAAGAGTGGAAAAAACCCCCGTTTATCGCCGCAATGGCCCCTGACCTTTCAGCCATTTCTTCCAGGGTTTCAAAGCCAAAGACCTGGTCGAGGGAGAGCACGGGTTTAATGGTAAACTCGGGGCTGGCAGGGTCTATAGTAATTACGTAGGCCTTTTCCCGCCCGGAGCCGGCGGCGATTTCCATTTCTTCAAAGTTGAGAGCGTCCCCGGACACATATCCCCTGGTCATGAGGTTGGCCAGGAGTGCGGCCATCAAAAAAACGGTCTTTAATTTAATCACCCTCCCGCCAGCGCGTCTTTTATAAACGCCGAGGACGGACTTTTTTAAGCCCGCCCTCTTGAAAAAATTAAATTTAGATGTATTTTGACAGCTGCGTGTAAAGCTGGTCCGCCAGACCTATCCCGCCGCCCCTGGCCAGTTCCACGGACAGGGCTTCGTCGTGCATGGACTGGATTATGTCGTAGGATACTCCCTGCTCAAAAAAACCGTTACGGGGAACAGTATCCCTCATTTTCTTTAAGAGGTAGTTCATAAAAATGGCCTCGAATTCCCTGCAAACCTCTTTCAAGGCTTCCCTGGAATTCGCTGCGCCGCCCGGCCGCTGTGCCTCATAGGCAGCAAGTTTATACGCTCCGGGAATACCCGTATCGCGACTCAACATATCCATAATAATCCAGCGCTCCTCTACCTGCGGAGATTGTTGGCTTCACCCAGCATTTCGTCTGCGGTCTGGATGGCCTTGGTATTTATCTCGTAAGCCCTCTGGGCTGTTATGAGGTTAACCATTTCCTCCACCACCTGGACGTTGGACATCTCCAGGAATCCCTGCAGTATGGAGCCGTATCCCGGTTCGCTCGGATCCTGTTTCAGCTGGTATTCGCCTGAAGCCGCCGTCTGTTCGAAAAGGTTGTTTCCGGCGGCCAGCAGTCCTTCCGGGTTGAGGAACTTGACAATGCCCACCATGCCCAGCTCCTGAATGTTGCCGTTCTCGTCTTTGCCGGTGATGAGCCCGTCGCCCGATATGGTTATGTCGCTGTAACCTTCGGGTATGGTTATGTAATCTTCGTCGGCGCTGAGCACATAGTATCCCTCCGAAGTCACCAGGTTCCTGTCGGTGCCGTCAATGGCCACCTTGAAGGAGCCGTCCCGGGTGAAGGCCCTGGTGCCGTCAGGCCTTTCCACCATGAAAAACCCCTCGCCGTCTATGGCAAGGTCGAAGGTATTGCCCGTCTGCTGGAGATTGCCTTCGGTAAAGGTCCTGGCAGTGGCGGCCGGCCTCACGCCGTGCCCCACCTGGATTCCCACCGGGGTCCCCAGCCCCATCTGGTAGACGTCGGGCCTCCTCAGTGTTTCATAAAGAAGGTCTTTAAATTCCACGCGGCTTTTTTTAAAGCCGGAGGTGTTGACATTCGCCAGGTTGTTTGAAATGGTATCCACATTGAGCTGCTGCGCCAGCATGCCAGAACTGGCGCTCCAAAGCGCCCGCATCATAATACATCCCTCCTTGAATTTAGGACGCCGCCTCGGTCGTTCGGCGGCAGAGGGCCCCCGCGATGCGGTCCGGCCCTTTGAACATTATATTCGAGCAATGTCGTTTACGGCCTTGCCCAGGGTTTCGTCGGCGGCCTGAACCGCCTTCTGGTTGGCTTCATAAGCCCTGAAAGCCGTTATGAGGTCCACCATTTCGGATACGGAGTTGACGTTGGAGCCTTCCAGTGCGCCCTGGATGATCCGGGCCTGCGCCGGCAGCGGCTGAGCCGCGGAGACGTACAGGTTGTCCCCCTGCTTGGCCGGAGGCGCCTGCTGCGGAAAGGCCACCACCACAAGCCTTGCCACAAAGTTTCCGTCAGAAAATATCTCTCCCCGTTCGTTTATCGTAATATCACCGCTGCGGCCCAGTGCAATGGGGCCGTTTTCCCCCAGAACATAATAGCCCTCCCTGGTAACAAGAAATCCATCCCTGTCCAGGGTGAAACTGCCGTCCCGGGTGTAGCGCACGCCTTCCCCCGTCAGGACTTCGAAGAACCCTTCGCCCTCGATGGCAAGATCCAGCGGGTTTGAGGTGGTCTTTATCGGTCCCTGGGAAAAGTTGGTATTTATTTCATCCACCGTCACCCCCGTCCCCAGCACACCTATAAAAGGCCTCCAGTCTACAGGTTTTCCCGGCGGGACGGTCTCCGGGTCGTCGAGCCTGTACAGCGCCATTTCGGGAAAAGCCCTCATTATGACCCTGTCTTTCTTAAAACCTGTGGTGCCGACATTGGCTATATTGTTGGATATAACGTCGGTCCTCTCCATGTTGGCCAGCATGCCGGAAGCCGACGTATAAAGTCCCCTTAACATGTGTTCACCTCCCCTTTTTGCAGGATTAAAATTCTATCTGGTATAAACGGCGCCGGAACCCAGCTTGTCCAGGTTCTCCAGGGCCCTGCCCGCCCCCAGAGCCACACATGAAATCGGATCTTCGGCCACGGTAACCGGTATACCGGTCCTGTGGGAAATCAGTTTGGCCAATCCTCTCAGGCACGAACCGCCGCCGGTCATGACTATGCCCCGTTCGCTGATATCGGACGCCAGTTCCGGCGGAGTTTTTTCCAGGATGCCGAATATGGCGTTGATTATCTGTTCTACCGGCTCCTGGAGGGCTTCGCAGGTTTGCGCGGCGGTTATCCTGACGTTCTGGGGAAGGCCGCTCACAAGGCTCCTGCCCCTTACCTCTATGGAATCATTTTCATTACCCGCCTCCGGAAAAACGGTGGCGACGTTGATTTTGACCTCTTCGGCGGTCCTTTCGCCGATCATCAGATTGAATTCCTTTTTTACGTACCTCACAATGGCCTCGTCAAACTTATCCCCGGCCACCCGGATGGATTCGCCGCATACTATGCCTCCCAGTGAAAGCACCGCGATATCGGTAGTCCCCCCTCCGATATCGACGACCATGCTCCCGAAGGGCTTGGATATATCTATCCCCGCGCCTATGGCGGCGGCCACCGGTTCCTCGATGAGAAACGTCTGCCGTGCTCCCGCAGCCGTAGCGGCTTCGATGACGGCCCTTTTTTCCACGGTGGTGATCACGGCCGGCACACATATCATAACCCTCGGCCGGAAAAGCCTGCGAGGGATCACCTTGCTCAAGAAATACTTCAGCATGATTTCGGTAGTGGTGTAATCGGCAATGACCCCTTCTCTTAAAGGCCTGATGGCCACAATATTTCCAGGCGTCCTGCCGATCATGCGCCTGGCTTCCTCCCCCACGGCCAGCATCTTGCCCCTGTCCCTGTCCATGGCCACCACGGATGGTTCCCTCAGCACAATCCCCTTGCCCCTGATATAAACCAGTATTGACGCCGTTCCCAAATCAATGCCTATATCCATGAAAAAAATGTAACCTCCTGATATTTTTAACAACATTTCAAGGATTTAAATTCTACATTTTTATTGAAATTCCTTCTTTTGGACTTAAAAGTTTGTCACATGTTCAGATACTTTTTCTTGGTGGCCCTACCTCCCCTTATATGGCGCTCCGCTTTGTTGTATTCCAGAACCTCCTTTACAAGCCTGGCTTTTTCAGAATTTATTTCCGGCAGCCGCTCGGTCATGTCCTTGTGCACCGTGCTTTTGGAAACCCCGAAGACTTTGGCGGCCTGTCTTACGGTGGCTTTGGTTTCAATAATATATGCCGCAATCTCCATAATGCGCTCCCTCATGTAATCCTTCACGGTGATTCCCCCTACAAGCAATTTTAGTAAATATATATGAAGGTCCGCCCTATATTAGAAGACAAAAAATAAAAGAACCTGCCATTTTCAACTGAGATAACGAGCGATTTATCATAGCAGGTTCTTTCAGAAATTCGGAAGCGCTCTGCCCGCCAGTCGAAGCATGATACTGAATGATTCTTAAGTACCAGCTTTATCTGTTCGGAGTCTCTCGAGTATTTGACGGTGTCACCATTCTCCAGGCCGTTTTATCTATTTTCCTGCCCATATCATACGTTTCGGCATTTAAAAATACCTTTTCGGGCATTAAAAACTTATTTTTCGGCATTTTCACCCAGAGCTTATTTTTGTAAAAGTCCGCCGTTATATCTTCTATTTTTATGAGTTTACCGGAGTCGTTTACCGCCTCAACCCGGTATCCACTTATGACATACTTTAATTTTCTGAGTCTATCCCCGCTGTAAATAAATCTCGCATTTAACACGTAAGTTGTTCCGGCGGAAATATTTTGCCTGGTCTCAATGCCAAGGTAATAAAAATCGTTGTCGGCAAAAAAAGCCACATTTTTTATATCATCTCTGCCTTTTATCATTAGCAGCGGATTGTCTTCGACACTGGAACGGATAACCGTGTACGGCATTTCTCCATCCTTTGCAAAGTCCGCACCTGACCGGGAGTCAACGGCGAAACTTCCGTCGACGTAAGTGCCGAAGAGTTCGTTCCTGCGGATAAAGGCATCCAGAAACTCAGGCATAACTTTATACTGAGATTTATACTCCAGCATGGCCCTGTGCTTTGTTTCTATTTCTTCTCCGTCAAGAGGGTATACATGCCAGTCGGTTCCCACAGATTTCAGAGCCACGGGAGGGAGGAGTTCCGCCCCCGGTGCATATAAAAGCGGGTCGGGCCATTGGTAATGGTGGACCAGGTAAGTGTAAAGCCTCGGTTTATAATTTAATTCCTCCACGGCAAATTTTACAAAGTTGCTGGTGGCCCAGTGGTCGGGATGCATGTCGTCCGGATCGGGATAAAATATGTCTGTCGGCCTGTATTCGGCAAAGATCTCCATCAAATTTTTGACGACATTTTCTCCACAATACGGTGCATTTTTTTCAAAGCTGTTCGAGTACGGCGAACGGGAGTAACCGTTTCTTGCCTTATAAAGTTGCGTATGATCCCAGTAGCCGTCCCACAGAGCGGCCAGGCTCCCGTCACCGTATCCCAGAAAAACAACATCCTTTGAAGCAAGCCCCAGATTCGCCAGGGCATTAATGGCCTCCTGCTGGCGGATTTTACCCAGTTCAATATAGTCCGCCGGTTGTGGCCGACGCACCCGGAAAATCTTTTCCGCTGCCTTCCTGAAGCCATCACCGTTTGTCATTATAACGACTTTTACGGTTTTCCCGAGTTTCTTTTCGCGAAAAATAAGGCCGCCCGCGCCTATGGTTTCATCATCCGGATGGGGCGCTATAACGAGAATCCTGTCACCGGTAGTTACGCGAGATTCGGCAATATTTGACATGGCCGGAACGCCCACAGTATAATATGCCTTTGAAAAAACATACGACGTTATTCCGAACACGTAGATAACCGCAAAGAATAGTAAAACTAAAGTCAGAATTTGATTTCTTCTCATTGCCTATCGCCTTTTTAAATAGCATTCCTTTGAATTTTTAATAGTCTTTTATGATCCTTTGCACATAATTTTATCATATATATCAAAAAAAATATGCCGGATAATAAATCCAGCATTGCAAACCGCCGTCCATTTTCCCCATTTCTCTACGCCCGGATTTCCTGGCGCAGGAAAAGGGTGTAGGTTATGCCGAAGATAACCAGTGTGCCGGCGACGAGGCCTGTAAGGTGCGGCCACACCAGAAGCAGGCTCTGCCCCAGGGGTAAAAAACCGGGAATGGCGCCGTAGGCCTGTTCCAGCAGCACCGGCCCCAGCGTCCTCACACCGGGGGACAGAAGGGTTACAGCGGCTTCGCTGTACAGCGTGGAGGGAGACAGCCTGCTCAAGCCCTGTGCCAGCCGTGCATTATAAAGCTGGGTCATGGCATCGGACCCGTCGGTCACTGGGTAAACAGCATCCGCCACCATGCCGGCCAGCAGAGGAACGAAGATGGAAAAGAAGAGCCACAGGGCAATCCCGCCCAGCGCCGACGTGGCCGCCTGGCGAAACATGAGGGAAAAGAGCATCGCCAGCGCCAGCCAGAAGGCCATATACACCACACTAAAGGCGAGGTACAGCAGCAGCCTTAAAACCTCTTCTCCCGTGGGCGGCACTCCTGTCAGGAGAATGCCCATGCCCGCCACAAAGCCTCCAAGGGCCAGGGTCATCAAGGTCAGCACAAAAAGCCTCGCCAGGAACTTGCCGTTAATCACGTCGTCCCTGTATATGGGCTGGGCCAGGAGTCTGGTCAGAGTCCCACGGTTTTGCTCGCCGTTAATGGCGTCAAATCCCATGGAAAGCCCCACCAGAGGCCCCAGCAGCGAAAGGAACCAGGTAAAGGGCGGAAGAGAATTCCCGGCAGTTGTGAAGAGGCGGATCAGGATGAATTCCGCCGCGGGACCTTCGGTATTGGCCCTTATGTTCAGAGCCGCCGAGTAAAAAGAAGCGATTCCGGTGAGAGTTATCAGGAAAAACAGGATGATGAACCTGATGCTGGAAAGCTGGTCTGCCAGTTCCTTCGCGAATACCGCTTCCAGCCCCGCCGAAATCCGTCTTTGGCCGGATGCGGCGGAAGCCCTTCCTGTTAATTTTCCTATTTTATTTACAACATTTCTAACGGGCAGTGCCGGGAACATCAACTCTCGCCTCCCCTTCCTGGAAATAACGGCGGTAAATGTCGTCAAGGTCGCAGCCGCGGACCTTTAGATGGTATATATCCATATTCCTGGCCACAAGTTCTCTTGCTATCCCGGGCGCCAGGCCCCGGCTCGAGCATGTGACCATGACCGTGTCCCCCTGTCTTTCTACGGCTTCCACGCCGGGTACGGCCTTAACCGCATCCTCGGGAAAAGCCTCCGGAGGCCCGGCCCGGAGTTCTATCACTTCTTCGCCGCCGAGTTCTCCGGCAAGCTCGGATATCCTGCCGCAAGCCACCAACCTCCCCTTTACAAAAATCCCCACCCGGTCGCAGACGGCCTGGACCTGGTACAGGAGATGGGAGGATATGAGTATGGTCTTGCCTTCGCTTTTACCGAGTTCCAGTATGAGATCCAGAAGTTCCTGCGTCCCCTCCGGATCGAGACCCAGGGTCGGCTCGTCGAGAAAGACCACCTCCGGGTCTTTTAAGAGCACGTCAGCTATTCCCAGCCTCTGGCGCATACCCCTGGAGTACTCCCGGACCCTGCGGTCCGACGCTTCCTCCAGACCCACTTTAACCAGAAGCTCTTCTATCATTTTTTCCGCCCGCTCCCGCGGAATTCGATTGAGTCTGGCGGTGTAGCGGAGGTTTTCACGGCCGGTCATATCATCGTAAAACCCCATGTTATCGGGCATATATCCCGCTATTCTCTTTACCTCGAGAGGCTGCTGGACTGGGTCGAATCCAGCCACTCTGATGCTGCCGGAGGTGGGCTCCGAGAGGCCCAGCAGCATCAGGATGGTGGTGGTCTTTCCCGCGCCGTTGGGCCCCAGCAGTCCGAAAATCTCGCCTTTATAGACCGTCAGATTCAGGCGGTCCACGGCGGTAATGGAACCGTAAACCTTTGTGAGGTCCCGGGTTTCGATCACAATCTGTTCCTGCATGGTTATCGCCGCCCGTACTTATTGAATGTCCAGCCCACCCAGGATATTACCCCGACCACTATGAGCGCTCCCACCAGGCCCCACAGCGTGGAGGTGTGAACGGTCACCCGTATGTCGGCATTGGCGGAGGTTTCACTGGCTGAAGCGGTAAGGCTTACCACATAATCTCCGGCGATGGCCTTGCCGTCCGGGGTGATAAAGGCCGTTACCTGCCGTTTTTCTCCGCTTTTCAGCCGGTCTATGCCGGCAGGGTCGAAAGTAACGGCCCAGCCCGGGGGCGCGTCGGCGGAAAAGCTTATCCCCTGCAGGTCAGCGCTTCCCTTGTTCTCAATCTGCAGTGTCAGGGAGCCCTTGCGCCCCGCCGTCACATCGGCGTTCAGGCGGCCGGAAGGTGTGGTAAGGTCCAGGCGGTATGTGCCCGAAATCACCACTTCCAGGTCTGCTTTGGCGGTCTCGTTGCCGGACACAGCCGCCGCCGTTATCGTATACTTCCCGGCCTTCACACCTTTGGGAGGCTCAACGATTATGTCCAGGTCCTGCGACCTTCCGGCTTCCAGGCTCAGGCTTGTAATCTGATTGCTCTGGTAAGCCGGCTTGAAGGACACCTGCCAGCCCTCCGGAGCCCTGGCCCCGAGGCTGTAAAAACGCGCCCGGCCGCTGTTGTTGTACAGCGTCGCCCGGAAATTGAAACTGGCCGTATCGGGCCCTGAAAGCGACGGGTATTGCACCTCCATCCTGTCGGCCCCGCTTTCGCCGGAGCTCACCCTGAGGTTTATGGGCAGTCTGGCCCGGTTATTCGCGCTTGCGGCCTCAACCACCAGGTCATAGCTGCCGTTTTTTGCCTCCTGGGGTATCTGTACCCGTAGTTCCGCCTGACCCTGGCCACCTGCGGGCACATATACCCTGTGGACTTTCATGCCGTCGCCGTAAATCCCCGCCGTCCATCCGGCGGGCTTTGAGGTTATTTTGAGGTCAACAGAGCCGGACAGGCCGCTTATGGTCAGCGGAAAAGTTATGCTGCCTCCCGGCTGGACGGTCACACCGGGATAGGAAGTAGAGAGCGACAGATTTCCCGCGCCGTAGGCGGTCGCTGCCACAAATATAAATAAAATGAGGAACAGAGCCGCCGGCAGGAGCACTTTCGCCGGCTTAACACCCGCCGGCCGCAATAACTTTAACACGCATCATCACCCACCCCTCTGTTTAATTTTCATACATATTCCTTTATATTTTAAAACATAAAGTTGCAAAAATTGTGAGGATTTTGTTAGGATTTTGAGAGAAAAGACCTTCAAGCTGAAATAAAAAAAGAGGACCGCAGTTTATGGTCCTCTCTTTTAAAATGAAAAAAACTCAATCGATTTCTGGCAGGAACCGTTGGGGGTCGATGCTGCTGCCGCCTTTTAACACTTCGAAGTGCAGGTGCGGAGGATCTTCTATTTCGTAAGGCGCCGTCTTGCCCACCGCCCCTATCACCTGGCCTTTTTTTACACCCTGGCCCTTCTGGACGAGCTTGTCGGACGCCAGGTTGCCGTAAACGGTCTTTATCCCCCCTCCGTGGTCAATGACCACCACCACCCCCAGCCGGGGGTCGTCTTTCCTTATCTCCACCACAGTGCCGTCCATTACGGCCTTAACCGGTGAACCCTGCTGAGCCGCTATGTCTATGCCGTGATGTGCGTTCCACTGCTCAAGGGTTTTGGAATAAACCAGCCTGTCGACGGCGTAATCCGTTATCACTTTTCCCATGACAGGCATGGCCATGGCGGCAAGGGCCGGTTCTGCGCCCGCCGGCAAAACCGAATTTTCTTCAGCCCGGTTTTTTTCGCCACCCGTCGCGACTTCGTCGGCTCCAACGGATAAGGCGCCGCCGGATGATGCGGCGGATTTTTCTCCGGGTTTCTCCTCCTCTTTACCGGCCTTTAAGGCTTGGTTTATCATGGAATCCCGTCCGCTCTCATTTCCGGCTTTTTCAGTCGTATTTTCGTTTACGCTGCCGGTTTTGTCTCCCGTTTCTTTCACGCCGTACTGTTTTCTTACTTCTTCCTCATCCAGGTGCTTTTCATTCATGTTTATCTCCCACTCCCGGGGCTCACGGCTTTTTGCTCCACCGCCGGGCAGCCCGCCGTGGTAGGCCCTGAACAGCCAGAAAGCTCCGTTGGCAAAAATCAGGACCGCCGTGATGAGAGCAACGGCAGCGCCCGTCTTAGACATCTTTTTAAAATGTCCCGGCAGGCTGATTCTCCCGGACGGTCTCAAAAATTTCCCGGCGGATTTCAATAAGGAAAATTTCACCGGCCATTTGAATCGGTACATAAAATCACCTCATAAATAGTTTGGCCAGAATTTTCCTTATTTATACAAAACTTTCCTCCCTGCCGCCGGGCGAAAAATCTCCCCGAGAAATCATCCCGCAATTTTTGCAGTCTACATTGAACCGGTATTCATTTTTTGAATTTCCACCCCGGTATAATAATGCTTGAGGATATCCACGTAGTTTAATCCTTTCCTGGCCATGGCGTTGGCGCCGTACTGGCTCATGCCCACTCCGTGTCCGTATCCCACACAGGTGAATTTAATGCTTTTGCCCGTGCGTTCCCATTTTATATCGGTAGAGTTAAGATCGAAAAGCATGCGGAATTCTGTGCCTTTTATAACTTTGTTGCCAACCTGCATGCTCTTTATCCGGCCGCCTTCACTTACTTCCAGCACCTTCCACTGGCGTTCGGGGTATTTGGGGTCTATCACCATGTCGGGCCATTTTTCCCGCAGCTTGCTCACTATTTCCTCCACAGGCACCTGCTTTACCTCTATAAACCGCGGGGAGGTCTCCTCGCCCGAACTTGTGACGCTCCTGAGATAGGGCACGTATTTTTCCCAGACGTCTTCGGAATTTTCGGTCTTTCCGTTGCTGGTGGAGAAAAAGAGGGGGTCAATGGGCTGCCCCCGGTAAAAAATTACCATGCCGGCGGTGGCCTTTACCGCCTGTCTTATCTTGCTGTAATAGTGGTAATAGGAAAAAATCCCCCATTTTTTCAGCATGTCGCCCTTTGTTATCCAGGCCTGGCAGTGGGTGGGGTCGTCACAGACGTCGGCCTCCGGATGGAGGCTGCAGCCGCTTCCGCCCGCCTTTTTCCACCTTTTATAAGTATACGTCCTGGCCGCCACCGCCTGGGCCTTCAGCGCCTCCATATCAAAACCGGCGGGCATTTCACCGGCCACCACGCCGACAACATACTCCTCCAGGGGTATGTACTCTATTTTCTTCCTGGAATTTATGTAAAGGGCGATACTATCCGCCCCGCCTTTTTGCCCCGCCTCATCAGGCCGGACAGGTTTTTCAGGTGCCAGAGGCCCGCAGCTCTTGACCACCAGCCCGGGGATGACTATGACCACAATAAAGATAAAAAAAATATAATAATACCCCGCCTTTTTCATCATATCCCTCCGGCTTCCGGCAACCTCCCTGGCGCCGGGTTTTTATGCGGCACCGGATACAGGCCGTTCACATATATTTTATTAGCCGCGCCGCCGGGATATGATTCATTCCGTCCTTTTTATGGCCGCCCCGAGACCCTTAAGCTTTTTCACGATATCCACATAGCCCCTGTCCACATGGTGGGCGTTCATAACCGTTGTGGTGCCTTCGGCGGCGAGGCCTGCAAGGATCAGCGCCGCCCCGGCCCTCAGGTCTGTGGCCTTTACCGGAGCGCCGGAAAGCTTTTCGACTCCCTCTATGACCGCGCTCCTGCCGTCGATTTTTATGTGAGCGCCCATGCGCCTGAGCTCTTCCACGTGCATGAAGCGGTTCTCAAAAACCGTTTCGATGATCATGCTGGTGCCTCTGGCAAGGCTGAGAAACGCCATTACCTGCGCCTGCATGTCCGTGGGAAATCCCGGATATGGCAGCGTCTTCACATCGGACGGGTTGGGCCTTCCGCCGCCTATAACCCTCAATCCTTCCGGTTCTTCGACGATTTTGACCCCGCACTCGTTCAGCTTCGCTATCACCGGTTTCAGGTGTTCGGAAACCACGTTTTCAATAAAAATGTTTCCTCCGGTTATGGCACCGGCTACAAGGTATGTACCGGCTTCTATCCGGTCGGGGATGACGGTATATGAAATGCCCTTGAGCTCTTTTACGCCTTCAATCTTGATTATGTCGGTCCCGGCACCGCGCACGTGAGCTCCCATGGAATTTAAAAAGTTGGCGAGATCGATGATCTCCGGCTCTTTTGCGGCGTTTTCTATAACGGTCTGGCCTTCGGCAAGGGCGGCGGCCATCATTATGTTTTCGGTGGCTCCGACACTGGGGAAATCGAGATAAATGGTGGCTCCCCGGAGCCTCTCGCACTTTGCTTCCACAAAACCGTGCCCCAGCTCGATTTCGGCCCCAAGTGCCGCAAAGCCTTTCAGATGCAGGTCAATGGGCCTTGAACCGATGGCGCACCCGCCGGGCAGTGAAATCCTGGCACGCCCCTTTCTTGCCAGGAGCGGTCCCATTACCAAAAAAGAAGCCCTCATTTTCCTGACCAGGTCATAAGGGGCCTCATGGGAATCTATTTTTTGGGAATTTATCCTGATTGAATCGGCCTCCCGGGAAACTCTGGCTCCCAGGGAAACAAGAACCTCTCTCATTACTTTTACATCTTCCAGTTCAGGTGCATCCTCTATTATACAGTCCGATTCGGTAAGCAGCGAAGCTGCAATAACGGGCAACACCGCGTTTTTAGCGCTGCTAATCTTAACGGTTCCTTTCAGGCTCCTGCCGCCTTCTATAACGAAACTTGACAAGTCCTTTCCCCCCGAAAAAGTTAGTTAGTATTCCACTGAAATCACCGGTGTTCCCATCCACAAATAAGTCTTGTCGTCTTCGGAATTATATCTCACGGCTATATTGATGTTGTAGTTTTCTCCCAGAATTTCAACGCCTTCCGACAGCAAGGGACTGTAGCCCACCAGACTGGTGGTGGCGTTATCCTCCATTTTTTGCAGATTTGTCGCTTTCAGGCTTGACGTGATTTTTTCAATGATCCGGTCCTGTTCCACCTTATCCAGTTTACCATTGAAGCTGGCGGTAATACAAGTGGTAATTCTTGACATGCCGCCGCTTAACACAACGGCTTCTTTAATTTTCGACTTCAAGCTTTTAAACGCGTCAAAATCTTTGCCTGTAGCCGTCACCACCAGGTAGGTTTGGGGCTCCTTTTCGTATTCTTCGGGCAACTTTACCGTTTGAAGGATTATCTGCAAATAGACTCCCGATTTTAGCTTCCCCTTTGTATTTAATATTCGATACATTTCGTCAGATTCCTTCGTGCTTTTGAAATTCTGTCCGTTTCCATCGAATACGGCGATAATGCGGTCTTTTATCCGCTCCATCTGTTCAAAACTCAAGAAATCCCGGTTGATGATCGACCAGTCCACCATATCCACAAGCTCGAAATTCGCGCCCGAAACGGAAAGCGCCGCTTCCAGAGGATCCTTTTGCGTGGACCCGACGGTGACCGCCTGGACCGCCAGTAAAAATATCATTCCTAAAATCAGTATTTTTAAAAACTTCATAATACGCCCCCGCCTTTCTTTTTATTATGATTATTGCCAGAATCCGGCCGGTTATGCCTCCGCCCCGGGATCGACCTCCTCAAAATTCCCAGCCACGATGCTAACCCCGCTGGGCCGGACCTGTAAAACACCTGAATCTACTTTATAATATTCTCTAAAATTTTCACCCACCACAGTAATTTTGCCGGACCTCAATGCGGTAATGAGGGGAGCATGCCCGGAAAGCACGCCCAGGTCCCCTTCCACTCCCGGCAGAATCAGCTTTTTTGCCCTTTTTTCCACTTTTTTATGAGGCGCCACGATTTCCACATCAAACGGCACGCTTCTTTCTCCCCCTGATTTTCTCGGCTTTTTCGAAGACTTCGTCGATGGTGCCCACCATGTAAAAGGCCGATTCGGGCAGGTCATCGCACTCCCCTTCTATTATCCGGGCAAAACCTTCTACGGTATCCTTCAGTTTTACGTACCTTCCCGGCGTTCCGGTAAAGGCTTCCGCCACAAAAAACGGCTGGGTCAAAAACCTCTGTATCTTCCTGGCCCTGGCCACCGTCAACCTGTCTTCCTCGGAAAGCTCGTCGATGCCCAGAATGGCAATGATGTCCTGCAATTCTCTGTACCTCTGGAGGATTTCCTGAACACCCCGTGCCACGGCATAATGTCTTTCGCCCACGATCCTGGGGTCCAGAATCCTGGAAGTGGAATCAAGGGGGTCTACGGCCGGGTAAAGCCCAAGCTCCGCCACCTGCCTGGAGAGCACGGTGGTGGCGTCCAGGTGGGCAAAGGTGGTGGCGGGAGCCGGGTCTGTCAGGTCGTCGGCGGGTACATATATGGCCTGCACCGATGTGATGGCTCCTTTTTTGGTGGACGTGATGCGCTCCTGGAGCATGCCCACGTCCACAGCAAGGGTGGGCTGGTAGCCCACCGCCGACGGGATTCGCCCCAGCAGGGCGGACACCTCCGAGCCGGCCTGGATGTACCTGAATATGTTGTCGATGAAGAGGAGCACGTCCTGGCCCATCACATCCCTGAAGTACTCGGCCATGGTGAGGGCCGTCAGGGCCACCCGCATCCTGGCTCCGGGCGGTTCGTTCATCTGGCCGAACACCAGGGCCGTCTTGGCCAGTACCCCGGAAGACTTCATCTCCAGCCAGAGTTCATTTCCCTCCCGGGTCCTTTCCCCCACCCCCGCGAAGACCGAATAGCCCTGACGCTCGGTGGCTATGTTCCGGATAAGTTCCATGATGAGCACAGTCTTGCCCACCCCGGCGCCGCCGAAAAGGCCTATCTTACCGCCTCTGGAGTACGGCGCCAGCAGGTCCACCACCTTTATGCCGGTCTCAAAGACTTCCTCCCTGGTCTCCTGTTTTTCAAAGGGCGGCGCCGGGCGGTGGATGGGCCAGCGCTCCCGCACTTCTATTCCACTTTTGTCGTCGATGGGTTCCCCCAGCACGTTGAAAACCCGCCCGAGGACTTCTTCCCCTACGGGGACCTCTATGGGCTTTCCGGTGTTCCTCACTTTCATTCCCCTTATGAGCCCGTCGGTGGAGGACATGGCTATGCACCTGACCGTGTCGTTCCCCAGATGGTGCATTACCTCCACAATCACTTTCAAAGGTTTCCCCTCATTCTGATCCCGGGGGCCTTCCTGCGGCCGCCCGAGCCTTTCGGCGATTACTTCCAGGGCGGTGTATATGGGCGGGAGATCTCCCTCCGGGAACCTCACATCCACCACAGGCCCCACGACGGAAATTATCTCCCCCATATCCCGTTTTTCCACGTCAATCGCCCGTGTTTCCGGCATGCTTTCACTTCCCTCTAGTGCAGGTAGTTTTCGGCGCCGCTTACTATCTCGGTGATTTCCCTCGTTATCACGGCTTTTCTTTCGGTGTGAAACTTCAGGGTCAACTCTTCCAGCAGGTCGTCGGCGTTGTCGGCTGCACTCTCCATAGCCCTCATCCTGGAGGCCTGTTCGCAGGCATAAGAATTCAGAAAAAGGCCTTGAAGGGTTGATTTCACGTAAAATTCCAGTATCAAATTCAGGAGTTCTTGCGGCGAAGGCTCAAAAATGATTTCCTCCTTTACCTTTCGCCCTCTTTCCAGAGGCAACATTTTCACGACCTCCGGAATGAGCTTTGCGGGGCTGATAAACCGGGTATAGGCCGTGTACACCGCGGAACCATTTTTATGGGCTTCAAAGACTTTTCCCGTTATCTCTTCCAGGACCGTCGGTGGAAGTTCCTTTTCCATGTTCGTGTACCAAAGCAACGGCGAATGGCCTTTTTGAACAAAAAATTTCCTTGCCTTTTCACCTATGGTTATTATGTCTTTTGCCTTCAAGCCGTCAATTTTTTCGCGGGCCAGCCTTAAAACGCCGGCATTGTATCCCCCCGCAAGGCCCCTGTCCGACGCCATAACGATAACCAGGGGCGGGCTTTCACCGGCGAACTTTTCACCGGCGGGGATGAGTGAGACAATATCCCGCAGCTTCTCGAGAAAATAGTTGTAATCCTGCACACTTTTCTGGACGCCTTTCAGTCTGACGGATGAAATCATGTACAGAGCCCCGGTGATTTTTTTCATGTTTTTTATGCCCGAAATCCGCCTTTTTAAATCCCTTACTCCGGACATCCGACCATCTCCGTCTATAAACCGCATCTTCGCAGCCTTATACTTTTTGAGACATTCTCATTTTCCCGGCTATTGGTCCTCCCCCTCACCTGACATCCCTCGCCGGCTTCCGGCATCCGTTCATCAGTTTTGCTCTTCCAGTTTATTCCTCTTTTCAACATCCGCTACTACACTTCCAACCTCTCACCTCGGACTCGCTTCTCCCCCATCACACTTCCCGCCTTTCACCTCTCATCAGCCGGTCCCGGACCTTATCTTTAATGAACTCCGCGTTTTCGTCATCCCTCTGGTGGAGTTCTTCGGGGGATTCTTTCCCGCCGGGTATAAACCTCTCTTTAAATTCCGAAATAACCCGCCTTATTTTTTCCTCCAGCTCGTCGTCCAGGTCCTTTTTCTCCTCTATCTCCCGGACCAGTTCGGGGTGAGAGGTTTTGACAAATTCCAGCATTTCCTTTTCGAACCTTTTCACATCATCTATGGCCACATCGTCCAGGAAGCCGTGGGTGACAGAGTACAGCGGTAAAATCTCGCCGGATAGATCCAGCGGCTCGTACTGGTTCTGTTTTAAAACCTCAACTATGCGCTCGCCCCGGGCCAGCCTGCTTTTTGTCTCGCTGTCAAGCTCCGTCCCGAACTGGGCAAAAGCCGACAGCTCCCTGTACTGTGCCAGCTCCAGCCTTATCCTCCCGGCCACCTGCTTCATTATCCTGTACTGGGCGGCTCCTCCCACCCTGGATACCGACAGGCCGGCATTGATGGCGGGCCGGACTCCCGAGTAAAAAAGCTCCGTCTCCAGATAAATCTGCCCGTCGGTGATGGAAATCACATTGGTGGGGATATAGGCCGAAACATCCCCCGCCAGGGTCTCCACAATGGGCAGGGCCGTCATGGAGCCGCCGCCCATTTTTTTGTTGAGTCTCGCCGCCCTTTCCAGAAGTCTTGAGTGAAGGTAAAAGATGTCTCCGGGGAAAGCCTCCCGGCCCGGCGGCCGCCGCAACAGCAGCGACATGGCCCTGTAGGCTATGGCGTGTTTTGAAAGGTCGTCATACACTATGAGGACGTCCTTTCCGCCGTACATGAAATCCTCCGCCATGGCGCATCCCGCATAGGGGGCGATGTACTGCAAAGGAGCCAGTTCGCTGGCTGCTGCCGACACCACTATGGTGTATTCCATGGCCCCGTTTTCCCGCAGGGTCTCCACAAGCCTGGCCACGCTGGAGCTTTTCTGTCCTATGGCAACGTATATGCAGTATACGTTTTTCCCCCTCTGGTTTATGATGGCGTCCACGGCGATGGCGGTCTTGCCCGTCTGCCGGTCTCCTATTATGAGCTCCCGCTGGCCGCGCCCTATGGGTATCATGGCGTCTACTGCTTTGATGCCCGTCTGGAGGGGAGTGTTTACCGGCCGCCTTTCCACAATGCCCGGCGCGGGGTATTCAATGGGCCGGGTCTTTTCGGTCTTGATGGGGCCCCTGCCGTCAATGGGCTGTCCCAGGGCATCCACCACCCTGCCCAGCAGCTCTTCACCCACGGGGACTTCCATTACCCTGCCGGTAAGGCGCACCTCATCCCCTTCTTTTATTTCGGTGTCGGGTCCCAGCAAAACACACCCCAGAGAGTCTTCTTCCAGGTTCAGCGCCATGCCGTGCACGCCGTTTTTAAAAACCAGCAGTTCTCCGGCCATGGCCCGCCTCAAGCCGTAAATCCTGGCAATGCCGTCGCCCACGCTGGTCACATATCCAATTTCGTCTACTTCCAGTTCCCTTTCATAACCGCGGATTTTGTCCCGTATGACGCTGATCACTTCGTCTGCCGTCAGGTTCATAAGTCCCGCTCCTCTTTAAGCTACACCATCATGGCTTTTAACCTGTCAAGCTGGGCTCCGATGGTCCCGTCTATTACCTGAAAACCCATCCTTATCATTACCCCGCCTATAATCTGCGGGTCCACGATGTTTTCGATAACGACATGGGTGTTGAAAAGCCCGTCCAGTTTGGCCTTGAGTTGTTCCCGCTCTTCTTCCGTAAGGGGGACCGCCGTAACCACTCTGGCGTATCTTTCTTCCCTGTACTTACGGTAAAGATTCGAGTATTCTCCAAAAATTTCCTGCAATATATTTTGCCTGTTTTTGTCAATTATAAAAAAAATAAAATTTAACATTTCCTGACTTATTTTTTGGGCCAGAGCCTCTCGTATCACATTTTTCTTGTCCTCCCGGGAAATTCCGGGATGTGTCAGAAAAAAACGGAAGCTCAAGTCGGACTTTAGCAAATGGCTTATGAGCCACAGCTGGTTTTTGAAATCCTCGATTTTCTGCATTTCTCTCGCCACCGAAAACAGGGCTTCGGCATATACGGCGGCTACTGCAGCCACTCTCTCTCATCCATCCTTTCTATCACACGGTTTATAATCAGGTGGTGTTCCTCCGGGGATAGTGTTTCCTTTAATATGCTGGAAGCCAGCATCACGGACAGATCGGCCGCCTTTGCCCGGATCTCGGAAAGGGCTCGACTTTTCTGCGCCTCTATCTCTTCCCTTGCCCTGGCGATTAAATCACCGGCCTCCTTTTTCGCCCTTTCTAGCATGTCGGTGCGCAGCGCCGCGGCCTCATCCCTGGCCTGCTGGATGACGGCTCTTGCTTCTTCCCGGGCGTTTTCCATCCTGGCCCTGTATTCCTCGTAGAGCTTTCTCGCCTCTTCTCTTTGCTCTTCGGCCTCCGTAAACCGGGCTTTGAGGTCCTCCCTGCGCTTTTTTAAAAATTCCCCCACTGGTTTATAAAAAAACCTTTTGAGGAAATAAAAGAGCACTGCCACGTTTATTAGTTGAAAAGCCGCGGTGTAAAGATTTATCAGCATGGCGCATCCTTCTCCAACTCGATTTTTGGGCAAAAGATGCCACCGGTTTTTACAGCAATCTCACCAGTGGGTTTGCAAAAATGAGGATAAGCGCGATGATAAGCGAATAGATGGCGCTGGTTTCGGCCACCGCATCGCCCAGCAGCAGGGTCCTGATGATGTCGCCCTGGGCCTCGGGCTGCCGGGCCACCGCCTCGGCAGCCTTTCCGGCCGCGATTCCCTGGCCTACGCCCGCACCTATACCGCCTATCATGGCCAGCCCGGCCCCCAGAGCCGAGAAGGCCAGAATCAGAGCTTTACCGTCGATTCCGGGCAAATAATATCTCTCCCTTCCGCAGTGGTTTGTAAAATTTTGGTGTTTTTTCGCATCGGGGATATCTGCAGGCTTTTCGCCTGTTTACTCCGCCGCCGTGGCTATAAGGGTCATGGTGAGCATGACGAAAATGAACGCCTGCAGAACTCCTGCAAAGATGTCAAAGTAAAAGTGCAGAGGGACGGGAACAACCGCCGGGACCACCGAATATACAAGCCCCATTATGACCATGCCTCCCAGTATGTTGCCAAAAAGCCGAAAAGCCATGGAGACGGGGTTCGCCACCGCTCCTATGATATTCAGAGGAAACATAAACGGGAGAGGCTCGAAAAAACTTTTTATATAGCCTTTGATTCCCCTGCTCGATATGTTCTCATACTGGGTCAGCGCAAAAGTAATACCCGCCAGGGTCAGGGTGGTGGAAAGATCTGCGGTAGGAGGTCTGAGGGTAAAAAGGCCTATCATGTTTGCCGTCAGGATATAAAGGCCGAGGGTGCCCATATAGGGTACAAACCCCTCTTTCCCCTCGCCCATGGCGGATTTCACAAGGCCCTCTATTGCCTCGTAAAAAACTTCAACCGCATTCTGAAATCTGCCGGGGAATTGTTCGAGGTTTTTGCCGGCTGCAAATCCCAGCGCCATGAGGACCAGCATAATGCCCCAGGTCACCACAACGGTTTCGGTAACCGGCACCGTTCTTCCGAATAAAGGCACGGTGAACACTACTTTCGGAAAAAAACGCAATTTTTCCACCTCCCAAGGATAGTATTTGAAAAGATCGCGAGTTTTATTACCATCATCCCGGCAATCGAAGATGCGAAAGCGTCACCTCCAATCCGAAGTGCGGCGGTCAGGGCTCTAAAATACACCAGCAGCCGCGCAATATATCCCGCGTACACCACGAAAAAAAACGCCTTACTCCGGACGGGGGTCATTAACAGGATAATGTTCAGGTACAGGATAAAAAAGTTTACAGCAGAAGCCAGAAATCCTATAGCGAGACCGGCGGCCCACCTGCCGCTTCCATCCATAATCAGCGAGAGCAGCATCACCCCCAGAAAGGAAAGCAGGCTCCCTTTTAATATGCTTTTTAAATCGCGGCGCAGCTTTTCCAAAACGTCCACCTCGACTTGGCCGGGAGTTTCAGCTTCCGCCTCTCCGGCCGCCGCATCGCGTGCCAGGGCGGGAAGTGAATGATACCTGTTTGCCTTTTTTAATTGCCCTGTTAATTATTATTTTTTATCCGCCACCCTTTTATAAGCGCCTTTGAAAAAAAACAAAAAAAAACCTGGTACCCCCAGGTCTTCCACAGACTCAAACGCCCGCTCTAGGTATTGGAAAAAAACATTTTGAGAAGTTTCCTGCTCCGTTTACCATGAGCGTTACCTGGTAAATTCCAAAACCGGAATTCTCAAAATCTGGCCCGGGTATATCACGGCATTGGGTCCCTCCAGATTGTTGGCTTCGACAATGGCGTCCACAGTGCTGTCAAACCTCCGCGCAATTTCGGCCAGCGTGTCTCCCCTCTGCACCACATACAGAATCTGCCGCATGCTGACCGACATGTGCATTGTATAAAATGGATGGGTCTGGTCGTAGCCGGTCCTTTCCCTCGGGATAAAAAGTATCTGGCCTGGAAATATGGCAAGATCATCTCTAATGACATTGTTTTCCACCAAATCTCTCACGGTGACATTGAATCTGGCCGCTATGGCGCTAAGGGTGTCTCCGGGCTGGACGATATATGCTATCATTTTTTATCCCTCCTTTTGATACTATATTATTCATAATATAAAGAAAGGTGCCGTGGACCCTGCTGAGTTTTCGCCCGGCATTGAAATATTTCGGCCGCGTCTTCATTTTCAACAATGAGGATAGCCATGATTTTGACGTAAGGGCAAATATTCACAGTAAAAACTGCATAAACTTAAGGGATTGCACCGCCCGAACTTAGCCCTGGTAAGTTATTGTACAAAGTAAAAACCCCTCAAAGCGAATTTTTCAGCTTTAAGGGGTCATCTTATCTTCACCCTGTGCCGTCATAGACTTGGCACCAGATTTTTTTCTCCGGGTTTTTCCACTTCGCGCCGCGGCGGTCGTTTTTATCCGTTCATCACCATTTCCTTTATCTTCATAAGCCTCGTGATGTTTCCTCTTTCATTTTCGTCGAGCTTCATGGTGATGTACTTTATGGTTTCCTCCAGGGCGGGAATCATGACGTATTCCAGGGCGTTAACCCTGCGCCGGGTTTTTTCTATTTCGTCGGCCATGAGCTGGCACGCCTTTTCGATCTCCGTGAGCTTCAGCATTTTCGGCAGGATTCCGGAAAGTATGGTTATGGCGCTGTCCAGTTCGCCGGAGGTGGCGGCAAAACCGTAGGAGTATATATTGTTCCCTTCCTCCCGGGAAATCTCTATCTTTGGCACATTTACGCTCATTATATTGGTCCTGGATACGTTTATATTAACCCTGGCGGCGGGAACCATGAGGCTCTCCTCCACCACTTCCCGCGGCATCTGGCTGCGGGCCATGGTGAAGCTCTTGAAGGCGCTTTCCAGTTCCCTCTCCACTTCTTCCCTGAGCTGCCGGTTTTTCTTTACCATATCGATGAACTTTTTGATAAGCTCGTCCTGTTTGTCTTTTAACAGCTTGTGGCCTCTCCGGGCTGTTACCAGCTGTTTTTTTAATCTTGTAAGCTCCATCCGGGTGGGATTTACCCTGAGCAGCATTTTTATTCTTCTCCTTTTTCAGGCAGGTATTTTTGTATATACTCGTCCCTGATTCTCTTGAGTTCCGCCTTGGGCAGTATGGTCAGAAGCTCCCACCCTATCCTGAGCGTCTCTTCAATGGGCCTGTCCTCGTTTTCTCCCTGGGAAACGTATCTCTTTTCGAACTCGTCGGCAAATCTGGCGTAAAGTTTATCCACGTCAGACAGCGCCGCCTCTCCCAGTATCACCGCCAGTTCCTTCGCCTGCTTGCCGCGGGCGTAAGAGGCAAAAAGCTGGTTCATGGTATCCGCATGGTCTTCCCTGGTCTTGCCCCTGCCTATACCTTTATCCTTCAAGCGGGAGAGCGAAGGCAAAACGTCTATGGGCGGCAGGATTCCTTTCCTGTAAAGCTCACGGCTCAGTATAATCTGGCCTTCGGTTATATAGCCCGTAAGATCGGGGATCGGGTGAGTCTTGTCGTCCTCGGGCATGGTGAGGATGGGGATCTGGGTTATGGACCCCTTTTTACCACGGATACGACCCGCCCTCTCGTAAATGGTGGAAAGGTCGGTGTAGAGGTAACCGGGGTAACCGCGCCGGCCGGGCACCTCTTTCCTGGCGGCGGAGACCTCCCGCAAAGCCTCGCAGTAGTTGGTCATGTCCGTCAGAATGACAAGTACGTGCATGTCCTTTTCGTAAGCCAGGAACTCGGCACATGTCAGAGCCATACGCGGTGTGGCTATACGCTCGATGGCAGGGTCGTTGGCCAGGTTTATAAACAGCACCGAGCGGTCGATGGCTCCGGTTCTCCTGAAGTCGGATATGAAGTAGTCGGCTTCCTCGAAGGTTATGCCCATGGCCGCAAATACAACCGCGAATTTACTCTCGGTCCCCAGCACCTTGGCCTGTCTGGCTATCTGGGCGGCCAGCTGGGCATGGGGAAGACCCGAACCGGAGAATATGGGCAGCTTCTGCCCTCTTACAAGGGTATTCAGACCGTCAATGGCCGAGATCCCCGTCTGGATAAATTCCGACGGGTAGTCCCTGGCGGTGGGGTTTATGGGACTGCCGTTTATGTCCAGCTTCTTTTCGGGGATTATCCTGGGGCCGTTGTCCTTGGGCCTTCCAAAGCCGTCAAACACCCGGCCCAGCATGTCGATGGAGACGCCGAGCTCTATGCTCTTTCCCAAGAATCTTATCCTGGCATCGTTTATATTGAGCCCCGTGGAACCTTCAAACAGCTGGACAAGGGCTTTGTCCCCGTCCACTTCCAGCACCTGGCCCCTTCGGATTTCTCCTGCGGAGGTCTCGATCTCAACAAGTTCGTTGTATTTTACACCCTCCACATTTTCCACCAGCATCAGGGGTCCGGCGATTTCCCGGGCTGTCCTGTATTCCCTAAGCATATACTGTCCCCCCTTCTGCAAGTCTTGCAATCTGTTCCTTCAGTTCTTTTTCTATATCGTCAAAGGTATCGAGGGCCTTTTCGTCGATAAACTTGGCTCTGGCTATTTTCTCCCTTACCGGCAGTTTTTCTATCTCCGAGAAGGGTACCCCATGGTCTATGGCCTTCTGGGCCTCCTCATGGAACAGCAGGATCAGTTTGAGCATCCTGTACTGCTTTGCAAGGGAGGTATAGGTATCCACCTCGTGGAAGGCGTTCTGGTGCAGGAAGTCTTCTCTGATGGATTTGGCCACTTCCAGGACCAGCCGGTCTTTTACGGATAGAGCGTCAATACCTACCAGCCTTACTATCTCCTGGAGACCCGCCTCTTCCTGCAGGAGCCTCATGGCCTCGGCCCTCAGGTCTTTCCAGCCGGGGCTTATATTCCTGTTCATATATTCTTCCACCGTATCGGAATACAGCGAATAACTGGTGAGCCAGTTGATGGCCGGGAAGTGTCTGGCGTAAGCCAGGGAAGCGTCAAGCGCCCAGAACACCTTTACAACGCGCAGGGTGGCCTGGGTTACCGGCTCCGATAGGTCTCCGCCCGGCGGCGAAACGGCTCCCACCACCGTGAGGGCGCCCTCGCGCTGCCCGCTTCCAAGGCATACGACCCTGCCGGCCCTCTCGTAGAACTCCGCCAGCCTCCTGGACAGATACGCCGGGTATCCTTCTTCGCCGGGCATTTCCTCCAGACGGCCCGACATCTCGCGAAGGGCTTCGGCCCACCTGGAGGTGGAGTCGGCCATCAGGGCCACGCTGTATCCCATATCGCGGAAGTATTCCGCAATGGTGATGCCGGTATATATCGAAGCTTCCCGGGCCGCCACGGGCATGTTGGAGGTATTGGCTATAAGCACCGTCCTCTTCATGAGCGGTTCGCCGGTCTTCGGGTCCTTGAGCTCCGGAAACTCCAGGAGCACGTCGGTCATCTCGTTGCCGCGCTCGCCACACCCGATGTACACCACTATCTCGGCGTCGGCCCACTTGGCCAGCTGGTGCTGGACCACCGTCTTGCCGCTGCCGAAAGGTCCTGGTATGCAGGCGGTCCCGCCCTTTGTGACGGGGAAAAAGGTGTCTATAACCCTCTGGCCCGTGGCCATGGGAATCTCGGGAGGCAACTTTTCCTTGTAGGGCCGGATTTTCCTCACCGGCCACTTCTGCATCATGGTCACATCCACAATGTCACCGGTTTGTGTCTTGACTTTGGCCACGGGTTCGGTTACGGTGAACTCTCCTTCCCGGATTTCGGCTATAACACCGGATATGCCCGGCGGCACCATGATCCGGTGTTCGACTATCACCGTCTCCTGGACCGTGCCGATTATGTCGCCGCCCGTGACGATGTCACCAGCTTTGACGGTGGGTTTAAAGGCCCACTTCTTCTCCCGGTTGAGCGCCGGGACGTCTATCCCTCTTGTTATAAAGCTTCCCGCTTTGGCCTCGATGGCGTCAAGCGGTCTCTGGATGCCGTCGAATATCCCTTCCAGCATTCCGGGCCCCAGTTCAACGCTGAGGGGGGCGCCCGTGGAAATCACCGGGTCCCCGGGGCCAAGGCCCGAAGTCTCTTCATAAACCTGTATTGAAAGCTTTTCGCCGCGAACTTCGATGACTTCGCCTATGAGCCCCTGCCTGCCCACCTTTACCACGTCGAACATCCTGGCCTCGGGCAGCCCCGTGGCCACTACGAGGGGGCCGGAAACCTTCACCACTACGCCTTGATTCATTCCTCTCCCTCTCTTTCAAATATGATATCTACTCCGATGGCTTTTTCTACAGATTTTTTCACTTCCGCTATTCCGATTCCAAGGGTTCCCCTGTTACTGGGGATTAAAGTTATCGCTGGTACCATTTTATCCCTGAAAAGCGCGATTTTGTCCTGTATGTTCTGGGCCGCCTGTTCGGTTATGAATATCACGGCATAGTTCTCCCTCGCCAGCTTCATCAGAGTATTTGCGGCTTCGCTGTCGTCTATGACGGGAAAGATGTCCACTCCCAGAGACTTGAAAGCCAGGACAGTATCCCTGTCGCCGATAACTCCTATTTTATACGTAGACATCTCTCAACCTCTCCTTTATGGTGTCCGAAGATATGCCGTTTATCTTTCCCACCATTAAAATCCTGAGGTTCTTCACCTCGTTTTCCCTGGCGGCCAGATATCCGACAACAGGTTCTATACCAAAGGGCTTATACAATCCCTTCCTGGCTAAGGCAAGCAAATAGTCGTCCGAAAGCTTTTCAAAAGCCGCCGGACTTCCCGTATTGGCCCACCGGGTAAGCCCTTCCTCCACCACCTTCCGGTAGGGTGTAGACGAAAGGGCTTCTATTACATTTTGCATTGGCTCGTTAAAAAGCCGCACAAACAGGTCCCGACTCAGGGTACCGCCGGGCAGCAGCGCCCTTTCAAGGGATTTAACATCCGCCTTTATCTGCATTAACCTTCCCAGTATCTTTATATTGGTGAGATCCACCATGGCCTCAAAGTAATTTTTTAGGAAACCGTCGCCCACATCCTCCACGAGCGCTGAAAGTTCCTCAAAAAGCGCCCGGTCCAGCAGCAGGTCCACCTGCTGGGGGTCCTGAGTGGCCTCATATAACTCGACGGCTTTTCTGAAGGCCATTTTAATGCTTTCGGGAACCATGGCGGCTACATCCTCGCCGGCAAGTTTTTGCATTTCCTCCGGCGAAATTTCGCCCAGCGGGGAAAAATACTCCTTTCCCTCAGTCCCTATGATCCTGCTTTTTATGACAACCTTCAAATTGTGATAATCGTTTTTCAGGGTAAAGAACCTGACCAGCCGCTTATCTTTCACTGAATCCTTTACGGTCCTGTATGTCCTCTTGATGCTTTTTTCAAGGACATTTTCAAAGTCGTAGACATTTTCCATTTCTCCTACGTCCGTGCCGTAGTCGGTATCGCTCAAAACTTTAAGGGCTTCTTCGGGGCCTTCGGCTTCCAGAATTCTTTCCATGACGGCCCTGCCGAGGAGTTTGGTCTCCAGAGCCTTAATCCGCGCCGACGCGTATAGGAAATCCAATTCCCTGGCCATTACATCACTCCTCGAAAAGAATTTTTGCTATTTCCGTCTCAAGCTCTTCTCTCTGCATTTTGATGAGGGAATCGAAGGTGCAGTTGACCTCCAGGTCTTTCGATCTTAAAACAACCCCCCCGATCATGGGACGCGTCTGGCCGGAAAGTTTGAGCATACCGGCTTTCCCCTGAGCCTTTAAGAGCCGGTTGGCCTTCTCCACCTGGTCCGGGGTTATTTTTTCCTTGTCTTTTTCGGAAATGATTACTTCTTCATCGCCGGTGATGGCGCTTTTTACAAGCATGTTTACAACCAGGTTCTGATAATCCTTCGCCGGCAAATTTTCCAGCTCCCTCTGCGCCTTTTCAAACACCTCGTCTATTATCTGCTGCTTTACCTCCAGCAGGGCCTTTCTCTGCTCCAGCCTCGCCATTGAAAGTATCTTTCTCTTTTCTTCTTCGGCTTCTTTTCTCGCTCTTTCGGCAATCTGTTTTTCCACTTCGGCTGCGCGCTGACCGGCCCTTTCCTTTATTTCGCGGGCCCGGTCCCTCGCTTCATTGAGAATTTTTTCTCTTTCATCCCCGGCCTCCTGCAAGATCCTGTCTTTTATCTTCTGGATACCCTCCATGCCGGCCACTCCTTTAAAGCTTGATGCCGAAGAGCATGAGGATGGAAGCCAGGAGTGCCAGAACCGCGTAAGTTTCCACCATGGCGGCATAAGTGATGCCCTTTGCCAGCTCTTCAGGCCTCTTGGCAATGATGCCTATTCCCGCAGCGGCGGCTCTGCCCTGGGCTATGGCAGAAAGAAGGCCTACAAGAGCTATGGGGAGCGCGGCTGCCAGAATCAGCAGGCCCTGTAATGTCGTCAAAGGCAGCAGATTGCCTCCCAGTATGCCTATTCTCTGCATGATGACAAATCCCGTCAAAAGGCCGTAAATGCCCTGGGTTCCGGGGATAGCCTGTAAAATCAGGGTCTGGCCGAATTTGCCCGGGTCCTCGGTAACAACTCCGGCAGCACTTTCACCCACTATACCCACTCCTTTTGCAGAACCAATGCCCGGCAACAGCACCGCCAGGGCTGCTCCTAAAAGCGCCAGTACTTGACCTAAAGTTAGTTCCATTTTTTAACTCCTCCTCCAGAAATTCTTAAATTATTTATAAAAAATTGGGGATAATATTAATCAGTGAATAGTTTTTACACGTCTTCAAGGTCTACAAAGGTCGTTTTCACCCTCAGGGGGTCGAAGGCCCGTCCACCGCTGTCATAGAATTTGCTGAAGAACTCAATATACTGCAGACGGCTGCTGTGGACGTACGCCCCCAGCACGTTTATGGCTATATTGAAAACGTGACCCGCTATCATGATGATGACCATGAGGGCCATCCCGATTATATTTACTCCCACCAGCCTGGCCATGGTATTGATGACCACCGCGATAACTCCGGTGGCAAGTCCCAGCGCCAGCAGACGGGAATAAGACAGCACATCGCTCAGATAACCGGTCACGCCGTACAGGCTGATAAGACCGGATAAAAATTTCATTATAATGTTTTTCTGGGATCTCCCCTGGGTTAAGAGCAACCCAACGGCCCCGGTGAGGGCCACATACTTTGCGATGGAACCCAGCTGGGGAAAGGCCAGCATTATCAGGCCGGATAAAAACACTATCCACAACCCCTGGTCCATAAAGGCCGCCGCCGCATTGCCCGCCCGCACATTTTTATAGGCGCTGAGCAGCAGCCCGGTGTAGATCTGGATTACGCCCAAGACGAAACTCAACGCAAGCACAGCCATAGGGTTGTCCAGGGGATTTATCCAGAGAGGCTTTGCCTTTATGAGGTCTCCAAACCACCCGCCAAATACGGCTCCCCATATAAAAGTGGATATGCCTCCCAGGAACAAAAGCTGCACCAGCTTTTTCCCCAGACCCGCCAGTTTCAGCTTCCACAGGGCAAGGCCCGCAAGCAGCGAAATCACCAGGCCGTAGCCGGCGTCGCTGACCATCATGCCGAAGAATACGAAATAAAACGGCGCCATAAACACATTCGGGTCTATTCCCCTGGGGTCGGGCAGGCTGTAAAGCTCCGTGATAAGTTCAAAGGGCTGTACCAATTTTGGATTCGACAGCACCACCGGAATATCCTCATCCTCCGCCGGGTCCGCAAAATCAATATACACAGATTCGGTGGCTTTCAAAACTTCGCTTTTTACTTTTTCCACCGCCGTCTCGGGCACCCAAGCGGTGAGCAAGAAGGTCTTCTCGGTGGCCGCCATCTTCAACGCGCTGCCCTTTTTATCCCTTTCCACAGACCAGTAGTCGAAGAGGATTTCAAAAGTAAATCTGTGTTCCGAAAGGGCCTGGGCCTGCCGCCTTATGGCGGTTCTCTCGCTCTCTATATCGGAAAGCCTTTTCCGGTCTTCTTCCATCACCCGGCGCGGGATTCCTTTCATTCCGGAAAACTCCTGGACGCCGGCGGAAAGCTCCTTCATGATATTAAAAACCGCTTCTTTAAAGTCCCTGTGGTAAATGATGAGGCAGCAGGCGTCATCTCTACCCTCGCCAACGGTTTGAAGCTCCGCCGGAATCCCGCCCTCGGCGAGTCTTTTCCTGAAATCTTCCATGCTCTTTTTGGGCACAACCACCGGCAGAAACACCGTCTTATCGGTGGAACCCAGTTCCTCGAGGGGTATGTCGAGGGATTCCCACGGTGCGAGCATCTCCAGCCGGCTGTGCAGCTTGGATTCTTCGCCCTTCAAATGGGAAAGCCGCTGGTCCAGGTCGGAAATGGCCTTTAGGTTGGAAAAAACTTCCTCTTCACGGGATAGCAATTTTTGCAGTTCTAAACTGCTCACCCGCGGTTTTCCGTACAGAAGGGGATTTTTTTCTTTTACGTAGGGTTTCAGAAAGTCAATCCCGAACTTCAATTTATTTAATTTTAAGTCAATTTCCGACAACTCTTTTGATATGCTCTGGTAAAATCGGCTTTCCTGCACCTCCTGGTCCGCCGTTTCCTGTGCCGTCACATCAATTATTTCCACGGCTCCGGTCTTCTGCAGGGCGCTTAAAATCCCGTCCTGCTCTTTTTTCAGGCCCAGCAGGTGCATCTTTTTCATATTAACTATCGCCATGGGCCTTCACTATCCTCTCTGCAATCAAATCCACCGCCGTCTTGATCCTTCCGGCGGCCTTCTGCCTGAGTTGCTCAATGCTTTTCAAGTATTCCTTCTTTAAATGGTCCGCCTCAGCCTCCGCTTCGGCTCTCGCCTTCTCGATGATCTTAACCCTCTCATCCTCACCTCTCTTTTTTGCCTCCTGAATCAAGGCTTCCTCTTCTTTTCTTGCGGCGGCTATTATGGCCTTGGCCTCCTGCTCCGCCTGTTCTACAATTTCCCTGGCTTTTTGTTCAGTGGCTTTTACATCCTCGAGAATTTCCTTCAATCAATACCACCTCCCTCTCCGGTTAAAACTTTGTTAATGTTTAATTGTTCAAAGGGTAAAAGCTCTAACTGCGCCTTCTTTCGAATTTAAAAACAGTGTTAGTTACACGGCAGTTAAAGCCTTAAACTATTTTCGTCTCCTTTTAAGTTCAAAAGATATCATGCGGTAGATTCCGGCAATCCCGGAAAAAACCCCAAGCACTATCCCCAAAATTAAAAAAGCGCTACCGGTGGAAAACCTCTTGTCCAGATAAGCTCCAACGTATACACCACCCACAATAGGTAGTGCCATATTCAGGCCTATTTGAGTTAAAAACACAAGATATTGAATGCCTTTCAAATCTTTCATGTTATTAATTATATAGCATTGACAAAAAAATTTCAAACTAAAAATTTAATTAAATTATGTCTAATACTTGATTATTTGTGATAAAAGTCCGGCAGTGTCTTTTTTCACATGATGGTTTAAATTAATTAAATTTAAGAAGATAACAAGAAATGAAGCGGCATATAAATTATATGCCGCCTCTGATATTTATAATCTTTTTTCTATTGGACCGATTCTATCTGCTGGTCCTGCTCCGGCTCTTCGATGATCACAGTTCCTGTCTCCTCGTCCCACTCGACGGTGGAATTGAAGGCCTGAGCTATGAATCTAAGCGGAACTATGGTCCTGCCGTTTTCCACACCAGCGGGCACGTCCAGCGGTATCTCCTGCCCATCGACGACGGCTATTTTTGAGCCAAGTTCAAGAGTCACTGTCCTGCCGTCTTTTATTATTGTCACTATCTGGTTTTGCTCATCCCACTGGACCTGGGCTCCCAGGGCGTTCACTACGGCCCTCACGGGGATTAAAACCCTGCCGCCTTTAATTACCGGAGGTAAATCCGATTTCAGTTCTTTGCCGTTTACAAATACGCCCGCTGCATCATCTTTTATTAATTTCTTCAGCTCTTTGATTTGCTTTAATATTTGTTTTCTCTGCTCTTTGTCTTTGTAAACATCTTTCAACTCGGATTTGAGTTCACGAAGTCTCTCCTCAATAGCCAGTTGTGTGCCATCGCCCTGGTTTTGTGTTTGATTTTCGACCTGGTTCATCTCGCCCTCGTCATTTTGATTCTGAGTTTGATTTTCGACCTGGTTCATCTCGCCGTCGCCGATTTGTTCCTCTAATTTTTCCTTTAATTTCACTTCTTTCTCGCCTTTATCTTCTCTCTGGCCGTTTTCGGCTTCATCTTCTTCAATTTTTTCGCCCGGTGCCTGCGTTTCCATGACCTTCAACTTATCATTGGCTTTTTCTTTGCTCTCTATGCGGTTCCGGTATTCCTTCCCTCCGTGATTTTCACCATTTCCCCCGGCAAAAGCTGGGGCGGCGGTTATAATGATGAGAAGAGCAGCAACCACAACAGCCAACAATTTTTTCATAAAAAATTCCTCCTTCCTAAATTTTGTTATATATTTTCGGATAAGGAAGGAGGATTTTTAAGGTAGTTTATGAAATTTTTACTTTGTTTTTTTATCACTTCCAGATGATTTCCTGTCGAAAGAGCGCCCTCCGCCGGGGTCTTTCTGTGATCTTTTCTCCCCCCGGGGCCTATCGCCGTCATCTTTTGACGGTTTATCCGCGTACCCGGCAGATGTGTTTTTTCCCGGTTTGTTCCGTTCCCCTTCATCTCCGGCCGGGGACAAACTCTCGTCTGGGGTCTGATTTTTAATGGATTCGTTTACCGGGTCATTTACTTTAATATGATTATTCCCGTCACCTTCAAGTTTTTCCTGCCATGTCTGTTTTTGCTGATTGTTCTCAGTCTCCTTTTCCTGAAATCCCGGTGCCGGGGATCATTTCCTTTTTATCTTTTCTATCTTTTTCAAGGCTGCTTCTGCCCTCATCAACGGCCGGTGTCACCGGCGGTCGATGGGTTCCCCCGGCGTTTTTCCTATCCTTTTGATTTTCGGCTTTTTCATTTCGACTGTTCTCCTGGACCTTGCCGGGCTCTTTTACGGGCCACGGCTTATTTGCTTTACGGTCCTCCTCTTTTACAGCCGGCGGCTTGCCTCCCTTTTTATTATCGTTGACACCTTTGCGGTCGCCGGGCGAAGCTTTTTCAAGTTCGTCTATTAGCCGGGAAACCGGGGTTTCTCTGACTTCCTGGAGCGTAACATCCGGTTTTATTTTTTTGAGCTTCTCATACATCAGGAGTTTGCCCTGGGATATGTTGAGTTTTCTGGCTTCTTCATGTTTTTGAAAGGTCGTTTGTTCTACGATGATCTGAATTCCGGCGTCACCCTGCATTTGATTCGGTTTAACTTCCGCCCCCTCGCCTTCATCCGATGAGCTTTGCGCCTCCGCGGCCGCCGGTAACGCCTTTTTAATCTCTTCTTCGGCTATTTGTCTCAATTTTTTGTCAAGTTCCGGAGGTAGGTTGTTTCCAACACTGGAGACGGTCAGCATTACGGCATTCCGCGGCGGAGCCAGATAATTTTTTTCTATGGCGCGCTTCAGCAGGAGTTTCAAAGCCTCCTCCAGCTTCATATTCCTGAACACTCTGCCGTCGCCTAATATCGCCCTGCCCTCACCGTTAAGGCCCTCCGCTCTCAAAACCCTTTCGAACCTGTTGACGGAAAGCTCCACGCTGGGGTTAATATCCAGGCTGACATAAGTTACGGGTTTAAAATACCCGGCGACGCCCAGGCTCCCCAGGCCAAAGCATAACAGGAAAATAGCTACGGCCGCAATCCTCACGAAAGGCGCAAGAGAAACGAGGCGCCTCTCAGGGATCTCTATTTCATCACCCACACGGTAGCCCTTATATGTGTTATATATTCTTTTAAAATCGCCTCTCCTGTTCGCGACGATGATGTAATCGCCGTCTATATCCACAATAATGGCCTTCAAGGGATTTACCTCCACTGTATGTAGTCCTTTATGTACTGGTAGTCGCCCGATAATATCAATACCGCGGCTACTATATAATTCCGCCCCCGTTCCACAGTCTTACGGGGTATTTTTGTGGCTTTTACGATTTTTTCTACAGGTAAGTATTTCTTTTTTTTCATGTGCTCTAAAAGTTCCGGACTGGATATTATAAAATTTATCACATCCAGATAAGCCGCCCTTGTGCCCTCCTGCTTGGGAGAACTTCTGGCCACATCGGAAAAGGTTATGTTCCACCGGGCCAGTTCTTTTTTTATCTCCTCGAGCTCCATCCTCCTGAACTCGGCGAGCTGTCGCTCGTTGAACTGCTTTATGGCCTCGTCCGAGCTCAAATCCTCCACTTCCTCTTCCTCCTCGTCCCTTACCTGCTCCAGGTAAACCGGCGCCTGCCTTTTCTGCTCCTTCCTGTAATAGTCGATCAGCCGGTGTTTTATGGTAATCTTAGCGAAAGAAAGGAAATTTCCCTTGTTGATGTCATATTTTTGAATGGATTCATGAAATGCCATCAAAGCAATGCTCAGCTCATCGTCGACACCGTATTCCACGTAGCGTCCCACATAGCTTTGCACCGTGGAGGCGATGAACGGTTTGTACTCCTGTATCAGCCTGTTGACTTCTTCGATATTGTTTTTAATGCTTATGACCTTTTGGTTCAGGTTGCAGTCTGACATAATAACCTCCAAAGGCTCCCCGAGCATGCCGCTAAAAATGGGTTATCTCACATACACCACATGCTACATTCAATATTATATCATAAAAAGTATGGCACAGAATGAAAATAGCCCGCCGGATCTCAAAGAACCGGCGGGCCTCCAATAAGCCTGCAATAATAAGTTTTTTGTTTGAAAGACTTTGATGTGGCATCATGCCCTGTCTGTCTGCGCCTGGGGCAATTCTTTCGGAAGCACCTGGTTCAGTATGATGCCAAGGATTGCCGCAAGGCCCATACCTCCCAGCTGTATGCCTCCCCAGATCTTTACTACAGCCCCTCCTATGCCCACCACCAGTATGACACTGGAAATCAGGAGGTTTCTCGGCGTTTTGAAGTCCACCCGGTTTTCCACCACCGTCCTCACGCCGATGCTGGCGATCATGCCGAAAAGCACGATGGAAATTCCGCCTATCACCGGCTCGGGTATGGTCCTGATGGCCGCCCCCAGCTTGGGCACGAACGAAAGGATTATTGCCATGACCGCGGCTATCCGCATCACTTCCGGTTTCCATACCCGGGTCAGCGCCAGCACACCGGTGTTCTCGGAGTAGGTCGTGTTTGCCGGGCCGCCGAAAATGCCCGCCAGGGAAGTGCCGATACCGTCGCCTATCAGCGTCAGGTGAAGGCCGGGGTCTTTCACAAAATCCTGTTCCACTGTGGCACCCACCGCCAGGATATCGCCCACATGCTCCACCATGGTGGCGATGGCCACCGGTGCGATGAGGCCTATGGCGGCCGGGTTGAACACCGGCCACGTAAACCGCGGCATTCCGACCCAGGCGGCTTCCACCACGGGTTTGAAATCCACTATCCCCGCCGCCAGCGACACGGCGTAGCCCGCCACAATACCGCTAATCACCGGCAGCAATTTCATAAATCCCCTGACATAAAGATTCACATATGCCACTACTATTAAAACTATGAGGGCGATTAACCAGTTTTTACCGGCATTGCCTATGGCCACGGGGGCCAGATTCAAACCGATAACCATTATGATGGGTCCCGTTATTACCGGCGGCAGCAGTGATTCCATAAACTTTGGCCCGAGGAAATACACCAGCGCCGCCATTATGACATACAGCAATCCTGCGACTATGATTCCTCCCTGAGCGGCGGGGATGCCCATTTCTTTTACAACCAGCGCCACCGGAGCAATGAATGCGAAGGACGAGCCCAGAAACACCGGTACCTTCCTCTTTGTGACCAGATGAAACCACAGCGTCCCTATGCCCGCCGTGAACAGCGCCACGCTGACGTCAAGGCCCGTCAGCAGCGGCACCAGCACTGTGGCGCCGAACATGGTGAAGGTATGCTGCAAGCCCAGTATTAAAAGCTGCACGGGCGGCAGGTAGTCGCCGGGACGCACCGGATTTCCCGCTGTAGCGGCCGTCTTTCTGGAATGTTCCATATCATTATGCCTCCTTAACAAGGTTTTATTAAAGTTTAGTTTTTATGGCAATTTTATGGCTATCACAATCAGTGCATTTAAATAGCCCCTGCCGGCAAGGCGGCAGGGGCTTCATTCATCAAAAAACCTTTCTCCGTCAGGCGGGAGAAAGGTTCTGCTCTTCATGCACATCGAACTTCACCTTACCAGCCTCACAGGACCAGTTTAAAGGTAACCGTAACCTATCTTTAATTTTCTTTTTTACTATACCACACGTCGCGAATCCTGTCAATAAGCACGCGCTCAAAGAGGACTTAGAAGCAGAGCGTCCTGGTATGGACTGTTTTTGACATTTCTGTCAATCATATTATTTCTAAATAAGCTTCTCGACGATGTTTAATTTCGATTGTTAAGAATAATTCATACTTCCATTTGAGGCCCAGCTCCTGAGCAGCCTTTTCGATAGGTTCTGAGTCATCACTTTCAGCTCTTTTTAATGCTTTAATTTCATTTTGACTTAACTCTTCGTCTTCTTCTTCGACCTTTTCTAGAGCTTCTAATAATGCCTTCTTCCGCTTTTCATATAAGTATTCTGCGTAATCAAGAAGCTGAACTGTCCTTTTCAGGAAGTATTATTAAGTATTAATAATAAAAACGGCCTGGCTGTTATTCATAACGAATAATGACCAGGCCTTTCATATCAGAACTTTATCCTATCTTTGTAGATTTGCATAAGCTCTTTATTATGTGCGTCTGATCCATCAATATTCCCGCTTATGAATATGGGGGGTTTAAATCCCTTTTCATACATTATCTCCACTGCCCTAGCAAACACAGCATTCAATATCGTTGCTCCTATTACCGTGGAGCTTGGCGCAAACGGTTCTGGAACACCATCCAGCTTTAGCGCTGCATCTCCCGGTACTCCATGGTTATCTATCACTATATCTCCAAATTCATAGAGATGCTTACCGCTGGAATGCCTTGAAGGCTGAGATCTTGAATAATCCATGGATGTTATTACTATAACCTTTGCTCCTCTTTCTTTTGCATACATAGCCATCTCTATAGGCACAGGGTTTCTTCCTGAATTGGATATGACTATCACTGTATCCTCTTTCCGTATGTCCTGATACTTTGCCAGAATAAAACCATAGCCCTCAAACCTCTCTAAGTCTGAACTTTTTGCTGCCCCTTCATGAAGCATCAGACCTGTGTCCAGTATAGGGTGAACAGGGACAAGGCCACCTGCTCTGTAATACATTTCCTCGCAAAGTATATGAGAGTGACCACATCCGAATATATGAACTATCCCACCATCCATTATACTTTGCGCTATAGCAGATGAAGCCTGTTCTAGAGGCGTAAATTCCGATTTTAATATTGCATCTAGTAGGTTTTTTATGATATCAAAATATGATTCCAGTGTAAAAACTCCCCCTTTTCCCCAATCCATATTTAACCAAATACGGCTTGAAAAATAAAAACTAAC
>NZ_JBJYKD010000027.1:0-44545 GCF_049310025.1 Thermorhabdus hydrogeniformans
TTAGTTTTTATTTTTCAAGCCGTATTTGGTTAAATATGGATTGGGGAAAAGGGGGAGTTTTTACACTGGAATCATGTCAATGAAAAATGTAAAAATATTAGCTGTTGTTACAATGATACTTATATTTTTAACTGCTTGTGGCTCAAAAAACTCCGCCACCAGTAAACGAACCTACACTATGAAAATTGGGCATGGTACCGCTGAATCCAGTCTTTATCATTTTGGAGCAGTAAAATTCAAAGAATTGGTTGAACAAAAATCTAATGGGAAAATAAAGGTTGAAATTTATCCAAACGGCCAAATAGGGCATGACAAGGAACTTTTGGAAAAAATGAAACTAGGAGCCATTGAAGGCGGTGTTATCGGTACAGAGCCTATAGCAGGATGGGCGCCTAAAATCCAGGTTATAAACCTCCCATACTTATTTAAAGACAGAGAAACAGCTTACAGAATTTTAGACGGAAATATCGGAGAAGAAATTTTTAAAGATCAGCCTAAGCAAAATGGAATAAGACTTTTAGCGTATTTCGAAAATGGATTTAGACAGGTTACAAACAATACTAGACCGATTAATGGTGTTGCGGATTTGAAAGGTATAAAGATAAGAGTTTCAAATAGCCCCGTATCCATAGCTATATTTAAGGCTTTAGGCGCAAACCCAACTCCAATGAGCTTTGGTGAAGTATATACTGCTCTTGAACAAAAAGTTGTGGATGGCCAGGAAAATCCGTTAGCCCTTATAGAAAGCTCAAAATTTTATGAAGTACAGAAATACCTTGCTATTACCAATCACATATATTCGCCGTGTGTGCTACTGGTCAGTGAGAAATTTTATCAGTCGCTGCCCGATGACTTGAAAAAAGCGGTAGTTGAAGCAGCAAAAGAAGCCAGGGACTTACAACGGAAAGAAAGCCAGAAAAGAGACCAGGAATTGCTTGAAATCTTAAAGCAAAAAGGAATGCAGGTTACAACACCTAATATTGAAGAATTTGCACAGGCTACTAAAGATGTTCACTTGGAATTTGATGACAAGTACGGCAAAGAATTTTATGAGAAGGTCATAAATGAGATAAATTCTGCAAAGTAATTTGGAGGTCAATATTTAAATGACTTTTCTTAAAAAGATTGATGAATTTTTTGAAAAAATAAATATAACAATTGGCAGCATTTTGGTCATAGCAATGGTTGTAGTCGTGGTATTACAAGTTTATTACCGGTACGTTCTGCATAATTCTTTAAGCTGGTCCGAAGAACTAGCAAGGTGTATATTTGCATGGGTGACTTTTTTGGGTGCAGATATAGCTTTGAGAAAGGGCGCCCACATAGGTTTGGATTTAATCGAAAAAAAATTAAACAATGGACAAAAAACGGTGCTAAAGTATATCAAAAACTTTATTATTGGTTTCTTTAGTGCAGCGATGATAAAAACAGGTATTGAAGTGGTCTCTATAACTATGAGCCAAAATCTGCCCGCATTACAGATACCAACGGGATATGTTTATGTAGCAATACCTTTTGCTGGAATGACAATGCTATTGCATGTGGTCTACGATACTTTTAAAGAGATTAAAGGAGTAGCTTAATAATATGGAAGCATTAATTTTGTTGGGTAGTTTTGTAATATTCTTTTTGCTGAATATACCTATATCTTTTGCAATAGGAATGTCGACAGTTTTAACAATCTTGTACAATGGAAAATTTCCGCTTTCCGTTGTTGCCCAGAGCATGGGAACTGGTGTCGACTCTTTCCCGCTAATGGCGATACCATTTTTCATGCTGGCTGGGATAATAATGTCGGAAGGGGGGATAGGTGTAAGGTTAATTGATTTTGCATCGTCACTAGTAGGCTTTGTTAAGGGCGGCCTCGCAATGGTAACGGTAGTTTCAAATATGATAATGGCAGGTATGTCGGGGTCATCTGTAGCAGACAGTTCTGCTACGGGATCAGTATTAATACCAGCGATGCAAAAGAAAGGTTATCCTTTACCGTTCGCAGTTGCAATTGTAGCAAGCGCATCGGTAATAGGAATTATAATTCCTCCCAGTATCCCAATGGTAATTTATGGTGTTATCAGTGGCGTATCTATTGGCCAAATGTTTCTAGCTGGAGCCATTCCGGGTGTTTTGGTAGGGTTAAGCCTTATGGGAGTATCATATTACTATGCAAATAAAGAAAACTACCCACGAGAAGAGTGGGGAGGGTTCAGGAAAATATGGCAGGAGTTTAAAAAATCATTTTTCGCTCTATTGATGCCGGTAATAATTTTGGGCGGCATAATCGGAGGTATTATGACACCTACTGAATCAGCTGCCGTGGCAGTGATATATGCAGTGATTGTCGGCGCTTTTGTCTATAAAGAACTAACAATTAAAAAGGTGCCAAAAATTCTTTTGGAATGCTTAGTGGGAACTGCATCTGTAATGTTTCTAGTGTCAGTAGCTTCAGGATTTGGCTGGCTCCTTGCTAGCGAGCAGATTCCTCAGTTGTTAGCTAAAACTATACTCAGTATTTCTACAAATAAATATATTGTGCTACTTTTGATAAATATACTCCTGTTGTTCACGGGAACTTTTATGGACTTGACTGCAGCATTGATTATTTTAGGCCCTGTATTGGTACCTCTTATCCAGAATGTAGGAATAGATCCAATTCATTTTGGTATAATCATGACAATGAATCTAGGCATAGGTCTTGTAACTCCACCTGTTGGTGTTTGTCTATTTGTTTGCTGTAACATTGCAAAAACAACTATCACTAAAGTTGGTAGAGCATTGCTCCCTGTCATAGCTGCCATGATTGTAGTGTTACTGATTGTCTCATATGTCCCTTCAATAACCATGTTTTTGCCAAAATTAATTATAAAATGAATAAACTAAGGAGGAACATTTCTATGAAAAAATGGTTAGCCTTGTTGTTAATCCCTGTTTTAGCAGTTTCGCTTGTTGTGGGTTGTGGCCAGCAAAAAGCTAGCAATGACTCTAGCAGTGGACAGCAACAAAAAGAAGAGAAGCCTATAGAAATAACATTTGCAATTCATACACCCCCGGGAACCATAGAAAATCAGGCTGCAGAAATGTTTAAGAAAACTGTAGAAGAAAAAACGAATAATGCCATAACCGTCAAATTATTCCCAGGAGCAGTACTTGGAGGCGAGAGAGACAACATTGAGCAAATAAAAACTGGTGAAATTCAGATGAGTATTTTCGGCGACATACTTACATCGATGTACGCACCGGAATATGATGCTACTGTTATTCCATATATTTTCCCTGACATGGAATCGGTATATAAATATTGGAATGGCCCATTTGGAGAAAAGATTGAACTGGCTTTAGAACAGAAAGGAAATGTTAAACTGATTGGTCTAGAAAAAAGAGGAGCCAGAAACTTAACCACCAATAAAGAAGTAAAGACGCCGGAAGATTTAAAAGGCATTAAGATAAGAGTCCCTGAAATTCCGACATGGATTACAGTATGGAAGTCTTTGGGGACACTCCCAACTCCTATAGCCTGGAATGAGGTTTACAGTGCATTACAGACAAAAGTAGTAGATGCACAGGAAAACCCATATGAAAATATTTATACAGCTAAATTGTATGAAGTTCAGAAGTATACCATTAAAACAGAGCATTTGTTTAATATGTTCCACTGGGTTGTGAACAAGGATTTCTTCAACAATCTCAAACCCGAGTATCAACAGATTATATTAGATGCAGTTAAAGAGGCTACGAAGTGGGGAGACGAACAGATGAGCAATAGGGATGCAGAGCTAGAGCAGAAGCTGAAAGAAGCAGGTATGAAAATAATTGAAGTTGATAAAGAAGCGTTCCGCAAGGCGGCTATTCCTGGAATTAAAGAGGTTGCAAAAGGTTGGGCCCCCGGCGTATGGGATGAAGTCAAGGGGTATATTGGCGAATAAAGAAAGCTTTTTGCAAGGAGGATTCAAAAAAGAATCCTCCTTGATGTAAAAAGGGAGTGAATAATTATGCTTAGAAAAAGGCTTCACGACATAGTTAAAATTATGGGAAATGCCCTTTTAATTTTACTAGTGTTTTGTGTTATACTACAGGTTATTTTTCGTTATGTCTTAAAAATTTCGGTACCCTGGACCGAGGAACTTGCGAGAGTAATTACCATATGGTTGACTATAATAGGACTTGCGGTGATAGAGAGCGAAAACACCCAGATTACCACAACATACTTCGTATCAAAAATGAAAGATAGTTATCAAAAGATATGGAAAATCGTCATTGCATTACTTACAATAATATTTTTGTGCACATTTTTTGTCGGCTCTCTTAAAATGTTGCCGCAAGCCAGCAATATAATGCTTGGCTCAATGCCGTTTTTGAAGACGAGCATCATTTATGTTCCGCCACTAATCGCTGTACCTTTGGCAATTATTTTCATTATATATCAAATAAGGGATTTTAAAGAATTTAAAGAAATTTAAGGGGGAACAACAATGGCAATAATGCTTTTAATATTTTTAGGGCTTCTGATATTTTTGTTCATCACGGGGTTTCCCGTCCCATATGCTATAGGCCTGACCTCGCTTGCTGTATTGATTTATGAAAGAGGTATCTTTGGAATACCTTACGAAATGATGGCTCAAAGAATAATTTACGGAGTAAATAATTTCACACTGCTGGCTATACCGTTTTTTTTGTTAGCGGGAAAATTAATGAATACCGGTGGTATAACCAAGAGGATTTTTAAATTTGCAAATACCATCATAGGTTATTTGCCTGGGGGCTTGGGGCACGCAAATATTGTAGCAAGTATAATTTTTGCAGGGATGAGCGGTTCTGCAGTGGCAGATGCTGCGGGATTGGGAACCATAGAAGTGCAAGCAATGCTTGATGAAGGATATGACAGAGAATTTAGTGCGGCCGTAACAGCAGCGTCGTCTACCATAGGCCCCATAATCCCGCCAAGCATACCGATGGTTATGTACGGGGTCATGGGCGATGTTTCCATTGCGGCACTTTTGGTAGCTGGCATTGTCCCAGGTTTATTAATGGGACTTTGCATGATGATAATGGTTTACTACTATGCCATAAAAAGAGGATACCCCAGGAGACCTTTTCCAAAGATAAAAGAAGTTTTACAAAGTTTTTATGAGGCTTTTTGGCCTTTATTGACGCCGGTAATTTTAATTGGTGGAATTTTACTGGGTATTTTCACTGCCACTGAAGCGGCAGCGGTAGCTTCACTTTATGCGTTTATTTTATCAGTTTTTATTTATCGCGAACTGAAAATAAAAGATGTCATGGGGATAGTATATGAAACAGTGAAAGAAACAGCTCTTATACTGTTTATAGTTGCTAACGCTTCTTTATACGGATGGCTGCTGATAAAGACGCAAATGCCCATGATGTTTATGGAGCAAGTATTTAATATCAGTAAAAATCCCCTTATTATATTATTCATTTTAAATATATTCTGGTTGATTGTAGGATGCTTCATGGAAACGAATGCTGCAATTACGATATTGACACCCATTATGATGCCGCTGGCATTGGCTATAGGGATAAATCCGGTTCATTTGGGAGTTGTTATGGTGTTAAATCTCATGATAGGTCTTCTAACGCCACCTATTGGAATGTGTCTATATGCGGTTGCAAGAGTGGCAAAGATAAGTTTTGATAAGATGGTCAAGGCGGTTGCTCCATTTTATATACCTCTGTTTGTCGCCTTAATTTTAGTTACTATATTCCCACAAATATCTTTGTGGCTACCTAATCTGCTTTTGGGTAAATAAATAAAAAACATGAAATAAAAAACATGGAGGGTAATGATATGTTTTCACTGGACGGGAGAATTGCCATAGTAACTGGAGGGGCCAAAGGTATAGGAAAAAGTATAGTATTAGCTTTGAGCAAAGTGGGAGCAATAACTGTAATAGCGGATATAGATGCTCTTAGTGGTCAAGAACTAGAAAGGAACTTGAAGCAAAAGGGATTAAAAGCCGAATTTATGCAGGTAGACGTTTCGGAGAGTGAAAGCGTCAATAAAATGATTGATGAGGTTGTGGAAAAATACGGCAAAATAGATATCCTTGTCAATAACGCCGGGATTCTTCATGACGCCCAAATCACAGATATAGATGATGCCACCTGGGACAGGGTAATAAAAGTCAATTTGACAGGGGTATTTTACTGCTGCCGCGCAGTTGTACCACATATGATTAGGCAAAAATACGGCAAGATAATAAATATTGCTTCAGCTGGAGGGAAATTGGGTTTTCCTTTTGCAGGGGTCGATTATTGTGCGACTAAAGGTGGAATAATGGCCTTGACAAGGCAACTCGCACTACAGATATCGAAGTATGGTATAAATGTAAACGCAGTAGCTCCCGGCACCACCGAGACAGAATTAATTAAAGATAGAAGTGAAGATCAGAAAAGATATATTATATCCCGGATACCGGTGGGAAGAATGGGAAGACCGGAAGATACGGCTGCGGCGGTGGTATTTCTGGCATCTTCAGGTTCAGACTATATAACCGGTGAAACAATCGATGTCAATGGCGGATTGTATATGGACTAATTTTTTAATCTGAATAAAATAAAATGTAATAAGAGGGCGATAGTCATGAATATCAATTATTTTGATAAAATGCGCGAACCTTTTCTAAAAGAAAAAGTTGCACTGATTACTGGCGCTTCAAAGGGTATTGGAAGGGATATAGCTTTGCTACTGGCGCAATTGGGGGCTAAAGTTGTCATAAATTACTCCAAAAATGAAGACAAGGCAATGGAAGTTTTAAAAGAAATACAAGATAAAGGGGGAGAGGCTATAATTTACAAAACTGATGTCAGTATTTCAAAGGAAGTTAACAGAATGGTGGAAGACACTATCGGCAAGTTTGGGAAAATAGACATTCTTGTTAACAACGCAGGGATTACCGATCCAAGGTTTTTCCTGGAGATTAAAGAAGAAGACTGGGATAGGATGATGGGTATCCATCTCAAGGGGGCGTTTAATTGCTGCAAATATATTGTGCCTCATATGATAGAAAGGAGATACGGCAGGATTATTAACATGTCTTCTGCAGTGGCAAAAAGCGGTTCTATTGGTGCAGGAGCTCACTATTGTGCAGCAAAGGCGGGAATTATAGGCTTTACAAAGGCTCTGGCAAACCAGCTTGCTCAGTATAACATCACCGTTAACGCTGTAGCACCGGCCATGATCGATACTGAAATGATTCGGTGGAGATCAGAAGAACTGCTAAAAGAACACATCGAACTAATACCTATGAAGAGGATTGGTACGTGCAGAGAGGTTTCCGAAGCGGTGGCGTATCTAGCATCAGATTTTGCAGAGTTTATAACCGGATATACTATTGACATCAATGGTGGACTTTATATGGACTAAATGTAGTCATTTTCAACAAAAAATATAGCATTTTGTTGGAGAACTTTATTTAAACTGCTGGTAGTTATATTAAGTCGAAGAAACTATAATCATTGTAGAAAAAAATAAAAAATTAAAGTAGGAGTGAATACTATGTCTAATGTGGGCTTTAAGGTTGTAATGAACATAAAAAGGCCCCCTAGAGAACTGGTAGAAAAGTTTAGGGAGTTTTCTACACCGAATATTGCTGACAATATGAACAGATTTTTTTGCGTTGCTTCAGAAATAAAAATGATAAATGAGAAAAAAGATCTGAAGATGGTTGGCACCGCCCTGACGGTTAAAACGCGAATGGCGGATAATCTGATGGTTCACAAAGCTCTGGAAATAGCAAAACCAGGGGATGTGATTGTGGTAGATGCGTCAGGTGATATGAACAATGCCATTCTAGGTGAAATAATGGTCAGGTTGGCTATCAAGAGAAGCCTCGCCGGTTATCTGATCGATGGATGCATAAGAGATTCCGGAGCAATCAAAGAGTTGGATTTTCCTGTTTTTGCAAGAGGTGCAAATCCTAAAGGACCCTATAAAGATGGCCCAGGAGAAATAAATGTTCCTATATCTTGTGGCGGAGTTGTTATAAGGCCCGGTGACATTTTGGTTGGTGATGCTGACGGAGTGGTGGTGATACCCCCGGAAGAAGCTGAAAACATATTAGAAAATACAATAAAGATTGTGGAAAAGGAAAAGTTGATGTTTGAACAGATTGAAAAAGGAACTCTAGATAGGAGTTGGATTGACAAAACACTTAGAGAAAGAGGATGTGAAGTAATCGATGGAATCGAATGAAAATGTAAGGTATATAAATCATAAGTTGATAAAAAAATTCGGAGTAGATCTTTTTGAGAGAGAAGGAGTTCCTACAAATGATGCTCAAATAATTGTCGACAACCTTGTAAAAGCCAATCTCCGCGGGGTCGATTCCCACGGGGTTAGTCGTATACCCATTTATATGAAGCGGTTAAAGCTTAAACTGGTTGAGCCAGTATGTAAGATAAAGTTTGAAAAAAAAGTAGGAAGCGTGGCAGTAATAAATGGTTGTAACAGTATGGGTGCAGTTGTGGGATATAATGCGATGAAATATGCCATTAACGCTGCCAGAGAAAAAGGAATTTTTTTCATTGCAGTTAATAATTCCAATCACTTTGGCACCGCTGCATTCTATTCGATGATGGCTTTGGATTATGATATGATAGGATTTGCCACATCCAATGCTCCTTCAACAATGGCACCATGGGGAGGAATTAAGCCTTTTATTGGGACAAACCCCTTTTCATTTGCCATACCAGCAGGTAAGAGAATGCCAATCGTCATTGATATGGCCACCAGTGTTGTAGCGAGAGGGAAAATAATATTGGCAGAAAAGAATAACCAAAGGATTCCTGAAGGTTGGGCAATTAATAAAGAAGGAGAAGTAACCACAGATGCAAAGGAAGCTCTAGAGGGTTCAGTGTTGCCCTTCGGCGGTCCTAAAGGGTACGCTATATCGCTGTTAATCGACATATTATGTGGGATTTTGTCTGGTGCCGCCTATGGCCCTTATATAGGCAATCTATATGAAAATTTTGTTGAAGCCCAAAATGTAGGGCATTGTTTTGCGGCTATAGATATCAGTAAATTTATAGATGTAGAAGTATTTAAATATCGCATTGATAAAATGATAGAAGAGATTAAAGACTCGCCTAAAGCAAAAAATGTTGAAGAAATATACCTGCCCGGAGAAATCGAGTATAGAACACAAAAAGAAAGACTTGAAAAAGGCATCCCGCTCACATTACCGGTAATTCAAGAACTAAAGGAATTAGGCAGGAGCTATAATGTAAATACAGAACTATTTGATTAAGGGTGCTAAAGCAAATGATTATAAAAATAAATTTATTTCCACCTTACTCAATTATAGTAAAACAAAAAAAGATAAATTTAGAAGTCAAGGGAACTTCGGCGAGTTTAAAAGATGTAATAAAAGAATTTATCAAAAAATACCCTGAGGTTAAGGATTTGGTGCCATGTGTTGAGGATAGGGATAGAGTTTATGGAAATTTAGTTCCGGTAAGAAATGGCAAGGTAGTATTTCTGAATGAAGAAATATTTGAAAACGATGTAATAGATTTTTACGGTTCTCTAAGTGGAGGCTAAATTTTTTGGAAGGGGATGTTAAGCTGATGTATGGTTACTGGAATAAAATAATAAGGATAAATTTGACCAACAAGACCTCCTCTTCAGAAAGTATTAAAGAAGAATTATGGAGAAAATACTTAGGTGGAAGCGGCCTTGGCGCAAAACTGCTTTATGACGAAATCAAGCCGGACACAGACCCCCTTGGGCCGGATAACAAGATATTCTTTTTAACAGGTCCCTTTTGTGGGACGAATATTCCTACCTCGGGGAGGCATGCTGCCGTTACAAAATCACCGCTGACCGGGATTTTTGCAGAATCGGACGTCGGAGGTTCATGGGGATATGAACTAAAGAGAGCGGGATATGATGGCATAATTATTGAAGGAAAAGCCGATAGCCCGGTTTACTTGTATATAGATGATTCAAAAATAGAGATAAAAGATGCTAGACATATATGGGGCAAAGATACTTATGAGACTGATGAATTATTAAAAAAAGAATTGTCACCAGATGTTCAGGTAATGAGCATAGGACCTGCTGGTGAAAATTTGGTAAAATTCGCTGCAATTATGACTGATGGTAAAGACGGTAGAGCCCTGGGCAGGTGCGGCATTGGAGCTGTAATGGGTTCAAAAAATCTAAAAGCTATTGCGGTTAAAGGGGCCAGAAGCGTTAGTGTATTCGATAGAGAGAGATTGAGTAAAACTATCAGGGATATAGCACCGGGAATAAAAGAAGCTACAGTTAATATGACAAAGTTTGGGACCAGCGGTGGGGTTATTGGTCATGAAAGTTACGGAAACTTCCCCTTGGGTAATTGGAAAGTTGGACGTTGGCCGGAGGGAGCTGAAAAAATTTCCGGCCAAAAAATGGCAGAAACCATTCTAGTTAAAAATTACCGTTGTAAAGGATGTATAATAGGATGCGGACGGGTGGTGAAAATTGAAGAAGGACCTTACAAAGGAGTTGATGGGGCCGGACCTGAATATGAGACCATTGGTACTCTAGGCGGTTTATGCCTTATAGATAATCTTGAAGCCATAGCTTATGCTAATGAACTTTGCAACCGTTATGGCATGGATACTATAACCACTGGTGGTGTTATAGCCTTTGCAATGGAGCTTTATGAGAGGGGAATAATAACAAAACAGGATACTGATGGGCTGGATGTAAAATTTGGCAATGCCGAAGCAATGGTGGAATTGGTAAAAATGATAGCAGAAAGGCGTGGTATAGGTAAAATTTTAGCTGAAGGGGTTAGACAGGCTGCAAGAGAAATTGGTGGGCTTGCCGGAGAGTATGCATTACATGTTAAGGGGCTAGAACCTCCTGCACATGATCCCAGAGCGTATAATGGAGTTGCTCTTTCATATGCTACATCAAATAGGGGAGCATGTCACTTGGCAGGATTTACCCATGGTTTTGAGAGAGTGTTTGCTATGCCAGAATTGGGATACGACAAACCCCATGATAGGCTTTTAATTGAGGGAAAAGCCGAGTTTGTGGCAAAGATGCAAAATCTTATGGGTGTTTTCGATTCAATAAAACTTTGTAAATTCATGTTACAAGGAGGTTTAAGAATAAGTACAATAGTTGAATGGATAAAATCTGTAATAGGTTGGGAAGATTATTCCTTTGAAGAGTTAATGATTACGGGGGAGAGAATTTTCAATATAAAAAGGATGTTTAATGTAAAATGCGGTATTTCCAGAAAAGAAGATACACTCCCAATGCGATTCCTTACATTAAAGAGAAAAGGTCCCGGCATTATGGTAAATTTGCCCCATTTAGGTAAAATGCTAAGCGATTATTATGAGTATCGCGGTTGGAGTGAAGAAGGAATTCCAGAAGAGTCTAAACTCAAAGAATTAGATTTAATATAAATAATAATTAATTTTAGGGGGTTTTCGAATATGGATTTAAAGGTATATAAAATGCCTACTGAAATTATAATGGGAAGAGGCGCTTCAGGAAAGGTAGGCGAAAAAGTAAAAGAGTTAAATGCAAAAAAAGCTTTTGTAGTCACAGATAAAGGTGTTATTAATGCAGGTTTATTAAACGGTATTGTAGAATCATTAAAAAGAGAAAATATAGAATACGTATTGTTTGATGAAGTAGAATCCGATCCAGGCATTGATATGATTGAAAGAGCAACAGAGATTGCAAAAAAGTCAGGTTGTGAAATAACCATAGGTGTCGGCGGCGGGAGTTCCATGGATTCTGCAAAAGCTGTAGCTGCAATGGTTACAAATGAAGGAAAGATTTTCGATTATATCGGGATAGGAAAAATTAAAAAACCTGCATTGCCCATCATTGCTATACCCACTACAGCGGGTACCGGGAGTGAAGCTACTTACTGGTCAGTATTAACTGATAAAAAAACAAAATTTAAAACCGGTGTAGGAAGCTGGTACCTGATGCCCACAGTGGCAATAATTGATCCTCTTCTGACTAAGTCAGTACCACCTAAGGTGACTGCATTTACTGGTATGGATGCGTTAACCCATGCCATGGAATCTTACGTCTGCAAAGCGACACAGCCCATCTCCGAGGCCCTGGCGTTACATTCGATGAAGTTAATAGCTCGTAGCTTGAGAAAAGCAGTGGCAAACGGTGATGATCTTGATGCAAGAGAAGATATGATTATGGCGAGCAATATAGCAGCTTTGGCTTTTAACGTTACAAGGTTAGGTCTTGCCCATGCATTTGCATCACCGCTAGGTGCTCATTTCAACATACCGCACGGCCTGGCGAATGCCATTGTTCTACCGCATGTAATGGAATTTAATGTTATGGCTGTGCCTGAAAAATTTGCTGAAATAGCTACAATTTTTGAAGAAAATATTGCTGGCCTTTCGAGGATGGAAGCGGGGATGAAAGCTGTAGAGGCCATTAAAAAATTGATGAGAGACATAGGTATAGTAGAGGGTTTAAAGGATTTTGGCGTGAAAGAAGAAGATTTAAAACCGATTGCGGAAGAAGCCTATACCAGCGGAAATGTGGCAGTAAATCCAAGGAAGTCTACTGTAAACGACCTTATAAAAATACTTGAAAAGGCTATGAATGGTTTGAAATAATATTGAAGAAAGAAGGTTATAAAACATGAAACCAAAAGTTTATGTTACAAGGATTATCCCCGAAGAGGGCCTAAACATCATACGGGAAATTGCCGATATCAAGGTTTGGCAAGAAGAATTGCCACCTCCAAGGGAAGTTTTAATGAAAGAAATTGAAGAAGTTGACGGTTTATTGTCGCTTCTTACTGACAAAATTGATGCAGAATTAATGGATAGGGCAAAAAATTTAAAAATTGTAAGTAATTATGCGGTAGGATTTGATAATATCGACTTAGAAGCAGCTACAAAGCGAGGTATAATGGCGACAAACACTCCCGGAGTTTTGACAGAGACCACCGCGGATTTGGCTTTTGCCCTCTTAATGGCCACTGCCAGGAGAATTGTAGAAGGAGACAAATTTGTGAGAGCTGGCAAGTGGAAAACGTGGGGGCCAATGCTGATGCTGGGGCAGGATATACATGGTGCCACTCTGGGGCTGGTAGGCTTAGGCAGAATCGGATATGCTATGGCAAAAAGGGCAAAAGGATTCGACATGAAGGTTATGTATTATGATCTGGTGAGAAACGAAAAAGCCGAACAAGAATTAGGATTGGAGTTTGTAAATCTTGAAGAACTAATGAAAGAATCGGATTTTGTAAGTGTACACGTCCCACTGACCCCACAAACAAGACATCTCATCAATAAAAAGACCTTAAATCTTATGAAGAAGAACGCCATTCTGGTTAATACCTCAAGAGGGCCCATAGTGGATGAAGAAGCACTTTATGAGGCGCTTGTAAACAATAGAATTGCGGGAGCGGGCCTGGATGTGATGGACCCTGAACCGCCCAGTATGGATAATCCGTTGCTAAAACTTGACAATGTAATACTGTTGCCACACATAGCCAGCGCCAGCGTAACCACAAGGACAAAGATGGCTACTATGGCCGCCGAAAATTTGGTTGCGGGGTTAAAAGGAGAGATACCACCAAATTTGTTGAATGAAGAAGTGTTAAAAAATAGAAAACAGTAAAGAATGATAAGTATAAAGTCTGGTATTCATCCAGACTTTATACTTTATTTAAAATCAATTTATTTGTTTTAATACATTAATTAATAGACCGATTGTTAAGTCAATGGCATCACTAAAGATCCGTGGATCTCGGTTAGTAAGACTATAAATTTTATCAAGCCTGTACAGTAAAGTATTTCGATGAATATAAAGTTCTCTTGAAGCTTTACTGACATTAAGGTTGCATTCGAAAAACTTAAATAATGTTTCTTTTAATGTAGGGTCTAACAGGTCGTTTAAATTATGATTTACTCCTAAATATTTTTCCATAAATTTGTTACAAATTTCTTTAGGAATACTGTCTATTAAAAGGTATAAACCCAAATTATCAATATAAAACACGTTGGTTTTTTGAGAATTAATATAAATTCCCGAATTATTTATAACTTTCCCGATTTGAATTGCTTTTATAGCTTCTTTAAATGACTTTGTCAACTCTCTAACCGAAGGATAATTAGATCCAATGCCAGCATATATTTCAACGCTAGACTTTATTTTTATTTCTCTAATAATGTTTTCACAGGAGCGGATAATTTGTTTTACTTCATGTTTGTAGTTTTTGGAATTTTTTAAGGCAAAAAGGATAGCAAAATTATTATTGCTGAGAGTTACGATAATATCATGCTGGTTATTAATATATTTTTGAATAATGTTCTCAAACTTTTTATTTAGAGATTGGTCAAATTGACCGGAATATGCAGATATATTAGTTTTATCTTCAGTTTTTTCATTATTAGTTACTTTTTCTTTAAAACTATCGATTTCAAAAACAGCGCATACCCGGGGTATGGTTAGATCAAATCCCAAGACCTTTCCGCGCATAATAATTTGCTCATCATCGGTATTATAGAAGTTTTCATGCAGTAGATCATATAAAAAACGCTCTTTTGCACTTAATTCCATGTGTATTTGTTGTATCAGAAAGGTTTGATGTAGCATTAATTCTACCATAGCTTTAACTACTTCACCAAATTGTCTAACTATTACTGGTTCTCCAGTTATGCCTACTACCCCAACTATTTTATCATTAAAGGAAATTGGAAGATTTACCCCAGGCTTAATCCCTTCAGAAAATTTTGCATTCTCTTCAGTTATCTCTATGCTCTTGCCTGTCTTAATAACTTCTTCAGCACCTTTATGGTAAGAATTTACCCTTTTTGGATTTGTACTTGCAATAATAATTCCCATATTATTCATGATATTGATGTCATATCCAATTATTTGTTTTATTTTTTCAACTATATCGGTTGCTAAGGAAGATGTTAAAATCATATAATCTCCTCCTTGTAAATTCCAGACTTTGACTTTCGTGTAGGGGTTCATAGAAAAATGTGCTTTTTGTAGGAGCAATATTTTTTTATTTTATGTTAACTTGGGGTCTTAACATAATAGCGCTGCTCTCAAGAATTAATGACAACAGATTTGTTTTTATATAATTTCTATAAAGCCTGATAAAATCCTGTTTTTTATGTATAAGATTATATTGACAAATTGCACAAATACCCTGCACGAGAGATTTGCAAAATACGGAACGGAATTTGTTGCAGGAGTGGGTTCGCTCTATGATGGGATAGCGGGTTTGAAAAGGTCCTATGATGAAGCCGTCAAGGCCATTGTTAATATATAGTCAATTAATGTTGAATAATTATGAAATTTAACTATAATATAAGTAAGACATTAATTATGGGGTAGATACCATGCCGCTTGAATTAATTACGATTGATCTTGAAAAATTAAAGATCCATATATCCTCAAAATTAATGGGGTTTCCTGAAATACAGGGTGCTTATTTATTTGGCTCTTGCTTGGAAAAAATGAGGCCCGATAGCGATATAGATCTCGGGATTATTTTTGTAGAAAGTCCAAGACAAAAAGTAGATTTACTGATTGAAAAAGTATACTCCTTACTAGGTCGTTTCGATGGTCATCCCTTTGATATAGTTTCGGTACGTGATGTTAATATTATATTGGCTTTTAAAATTTTTCGCCATGGCATACCCGTATATATTTCTGACAATGATAAAGTTACCGATCTAATTGAACAGATTAGCAGAAAACATTCCGATATATATCCTCGTTACAGAAGAGCACTGGAGATTGTAAGCGGGATGAGGAGTGAGTAGCTTGACCGTTGATGTTGAAAGAGCCGTTCTATCCCCATTCTTCATCCAGAAGCCACCAATATGGCACCCACGGCTATAAGCCCAGCGCCTAACCGTTCACAGGACTTACCTTTTCTCCCGGGAAAACCGCCGCCAGAATGGTCAAAGACTAAGTGAGCTTATCAATAGGTGCAACCCGGGCCACTTCGACGAATTTTAATGCGAGAATTTAAGGCCAGAAAATAAAACAGCCATGAAGAAGCACCGGCAATTCCACTTAAGATAATATATATAAAAGTTTTTCTATCGGCTATCACAAAGGTATTTTATTGAGATTCCCCTGAAAAAAGACACCGTATACCAGGAAATAGCCATTATTGGTACATACTGCTGCGGCTGAACATCCCCGTGCTTAAAGCATACTGCCAGACTTTGCTTACATGCACACTGAAAAACTTGAAGAGGTGCATCACGGATAGTGAAATAAAGAAGATTTCATTCACTGGGGCTAAACAAGCTAATTGTTTATCTCGGCAAAGCCGTTAAGTACAGAATTATAATTGTTGACGCAATTGCATGGGATCTGGGGGGAAACCCCGTGCGGATGGAAAGAATAATAGTCGGCAAAGATCCGGTACTGGTGGATACCTACGGGGTGTGGCTTTTGGGTTACTCCAAAGATGAGACTGTCCCCCGGCAAAAGGATATATTAAATTTCTTGGAGAAGATTATTGAGGGAAAATAGTGCTTGCCCGAATTTTGCCATAAGAGTTATTAAAGAGAAAGAGGGTTAACAATGAAAATTGTTTTGATTGCACCTTATAACAACCTTCTGGAGACCGCTGTAGAAGTCAAAAAGGATTTAAATGTGGAGTTTGAAGTCGAATTGGGGGATTTGAGTGAAGGTGCAAAAATTGCTGTGGAATGGGAGAAAAAAGGCGCCGACATAATTATCAGCCGTGGAGGCACTTATAAAATGATAAAAGAAGCGGTGTCTGTCCCTGTGGTAGAAATTAAAGTGAGCCCCTACGACATATTGAGGCAATTTCAAGGCTTGATAGGTTATAGCGGTCTGATCGGTGTGGCGGGGTACTGGAATGTTATATACGGCTGTGAAGTTATCGGAGAAGTACTCGGTTTAAATTTGATAAAGGTGGTTATCGAAAAAGAAGAGGAAGGTCCATTACAGGTGGCAAAGGCGGCGGAAGAGGGTGTCGGCTTGTTTATAGGCGATACCATTGGAGCTCGAAGCGCCGCAAGTCTGGGTTTAAAAAGCCGCCTCATAACATCAGGCAAAGAAGCTCTGGCAAATGCTGTAAATGAGGCTTTCAGACTGGCCGAAGCCATTAGAGCGGAAAAGACAAAAGCCGAGCAGATCAAGACTATAGTTGATTTTGTGCACGATGGAATTATAGCCGTAGATAAGCAGGGGTATATTTCCATCTACAATAAAATGGCTGAAAAAATTTTTAAAAAGTCAGCCCAAAATGCCGTCGGGCAAAAGGTTGAAAAAGTTGTTCCCAATACTAAACTCTATGAAGTTATTAAATCGGGCAAACCTCAATTGGGAGAACTCCAGAAGATTTCGGACATTATGATAGCTACAAACAGGGTGCCGATAATTGTGGATAATGAAGTGTTGGGAGCTGTTGCCACCTTTCAGGATGTAACTTTGCTACAGAGCACCGAACAAAAGATCAGAAGGCAGATGGCTGATAGGGGGCTTGTGGCAGACTACAAATTTGAGGATTTATTGTTTAAAAGCCATGTGATGGAGGAAGTTGTAAAACAGGCAAAACAGTATGCTAAATTGGAGTCTACTGTCCTTATAAATGGAGAAACAGGTACCGGCAAAGAGCTCTTTGCCCAGAGCATTCACAATGAAAGTAAAAGAAAGTTTGGCCCGTTTGTGGCGGTAAACTGCGCCGCATTGCCGGAGAATTTGCTGGAAAGCGAATTGTTCGGATATGCGGAAGGAGCATTCACAGGGGCGAGAAAAGGCGGTAAAATAGGTTTATTTGAACTGGCGCACAGAGGAACCATTTTTCTCGACGAAATCGGTGAGATGCCTCTAAACCTCCAATCCAGGTTGCTTAGGGTAATCCAGGATAAGAGGGTTATGCGAATAGGTGATGATAGACTTATACCCGTAGATGTCAGAATTATCTGCGCCACAAACAGGAATTTATTGGAGATGGTTCGGGAAGGCAGATTCAGGGAAGACCTCTATTACCGTATAAGCGTCTTGACGATAAATCTACCTGCTCTGAGAGAGAGGAAAGAGGATATTGAAATTCTGGTTCAAAATTTCATAAGACATTTTTCATTGAAAAATAATAAGAGTATTTTGGGGATAACGCCGGAGGCCATGAAAATATTAAAATCCTTAGATTATCCGGGGAACGTGCGGGAACTGGAAAACATAATCGAAAGAGCCTGTGCGTTGTGCGAAGGGCAATTTATTACGGGTGAAAATTTAAGATTTTATAATCAAATAAAAAAATCTAACGGTCAATCTTCACCTAAATCGGTTTTTGAGGACAGCCATGATATCAAACCATTGAGAGAAATGGAAAATGAATATATTAAAAATGTGTTAATACATTTTAATGGGAATATCACGAAGACCGCGGAAAAACTGGGTATTGACAGAACTACTTTGTGGCGAAAATTAAAAAATATGAAGTTGCACCATTAATTGATGCAAAACACAATAGAGGTTTTATTTTGCAACAGTAAAATGTTGCAAAATAAAACCTCTTGTTTTATCTATAATTTCTAAATCAATAAAAAGCGCTTTTTAAAGCCTGGCATAGATATTGCAATTTAATGACAGATGGAGGTGATTTTATAATGAAGAAGTTGGCAGTGGTGGCTCACCGCAACGATAACGTAGCCACTACGGTAAAAGACTTAAGCAAGGGGCAGGAAGTAATAGTGGATGTCGATGGCAGGGAGGTTAAAGTAATCTTATTAAACGATGTTCCGTTTGGCCACAAATTCGCGATAAAAGACATCCAGGAAGGTGGAGATGTGGTTAAGTACGGTGAAGTCATTGGGCGGGCGACTAAAACAATTAAAGCGGGCGAGTATGTTCATGTGCACAACATTGAAAGTGTAAGAGGCCGGGGCGATTGGGAGGTTGATAGAAAATGAAGATACAAGGATATGTTAGGCCAGATGGGAAAGTTGGTATAAGGAATCATATCGCGGTAATTCCCTGTTCGGTTTGTGCCAGTGAGGTGGCTATGCGGATTGCAGCCAGTGTGGAAGGCGCTGTAGCACTTCCTAACCAGCACGGCTGTTGCCAGATAGGCGCAGATTTAGAGCTGACTGCAAGGACACTGATTGGATTGGGCAAAAACCCCAATGTGGCAGCAGTTTTAGTGGTAGGATTAGGTTGTGAGGGTGTGCCAGCTGAGAGAGTAGCTAAAGAAATAGCGGCAACAGGCAAAAAAGTAGAATACATTATAATACAGGATTGTGGAGGAACGTTGAAAGCGGAAGAAAAGGGAACTCGTATTGTACGCCAGTTTGCCCAGAAGGTTGCCGAATTAAAGAGAGAAGAGGTTGATATTTCAAATCTCATACTGGCCGTGGAATGCGGCGGCTCCGATACCACATCCGGGCTTGCATCAAATCCAGCTGCAGGATATGTCTCGGATAAACTTATCGAATTAGGCGGGACTTCCATGTTTTCAGAAACTACGGAGATCATAGGTGCCGAGCACCTGCTGGCAAAGAGGGCAGTATCGAAGGAGGTGGGAGATAAACTGATACAAATTGTTCGGAATTGCGAGGAAAAGGCAAAAACAATGGGTGTGGATATGCGGGGTGGCCAGCCTACTCCGGGCAATATTGAGGGCGGTATAAGCACAATAGAAGAAAAATCTCTTGGCTGTATATATAAAGGCGGCACCAAACCGGTTCAGGGGGTTTTGGATTACGGGGAAGCCCCCACGGGTAAGGGGCTTTACATTATGGATACACCTGGCCAGGATATAGAATCAATTACCGGTATGACGGCCGGTGGGGCCCAAATAGTGATTTTCACCACCGGTAGAGGAACTCCGACGGGGTCTCCCATCGCTCCTGTAATTAAAGTCACCGGCAACCCCAACACCTTTAAAAAAATGGAAGACAATATTGATATCAATGCGGGCACTATAGTAGAGGGCGATGAAACAATTAGAGAAGTAGGGGAGAAACTGTTCAGCGAAATGATTGATGTGGTTAACGGAAAACTTACAAAAGCGGAGGCTTTGAAGCACAGGGAATTTGGAATGTATAAACTTATATCGACGTTTTAAGGTTGGCAGTTCTGACGGCTGCCGGCTGTTAACAGCGTATGATGGAGGGTGGGGAGAAGCAGGTCTTTTTTCCAGGTAGTAAAGGAATTCTCCCCCTCAGAACCTTTAGTTTACAAATTAGGAATGAAAATTTCGAAAAAAGACTGGAGGGATAGAATTAATGGGAAGAGTTCCTATTTTAAAGACTATTGAAAAAGTACCTGGTGGTTTAATGGTCGTTTTTTTAATATTGGGTGCCGTTATAAATACATTTGCTCCAGAAGCCTTAAAAATAGGCAGCTTTACGACAGCTTTATTCAAAAATGGTGCTCTACCCCTTATCGCTGTGCTGCTTGTATGCAGTGGTGCTCAAATAACCATTACGACCGCAGGTGTCGCCCTGTGGAAGGGGATAGTAATAAATACTTCAAAGGTAGTATTGGGATGTATAATAGGTATCCTGGTTGGTAAATTGTTGGGCCCCCAAGCGACCTTATTTGGTTTGACTCCACTCGCATTAATCGCTGCTATGGCGAATTCAAACGGAGGGCTTTATACTGCTCTTGCTTCAAAATATGGTGATGAAACCGATATAGGTGCTGTGGCTATAATTTCTACCAATGATGGTCCTTTTTTCACTATGCTGGCGATGGGTATGACCGGTTTGGCGAACATACCCTGGGTTGCGCTTATAGCTGTTATCATACCTATAATTGTGGGAATGATTTTGGGAAACCTGGATGAGGATATGCGTAAATTTTTGGCTCCCGGCGTTATGCTGTCAATACCATTCTTTTCTTTCCCTTTAGGGGCGTCGCTGAATCTCATCGATATAGTGAAGGCTGGGGCTCCAGGAGTGTTGCTTGGCTTATTGACCCTGGTTGTGACGGGTGTAGGTGGGTACTTTGCATATAAATATCTTGTTCCTCAAAATTATCGAAAGAGTAATGCAGTTGGAGCAGCCATAGGGACAGCTGCCGGGAATGCTGTTGCTACTCCCGCTGCTGTAGCTGCAGTTGATCCATCGTGGGTCCCCTATGTTTCAACTGCTACGGTTCAGGTCGGTGCTGCGGTGGTCATCACTGCCATTCTCTGCCCATTGCTGGTCGATTTCCTCGACAAGATGCAGCAAAGGCGAAAAAACAATACGGAAAGTAAAGTGAAATCGCTTTAATTTTGTCTCCTCAAAGTGATTTTGTAAGAATTAATGTGACCAATCTATTTTTAATATATACTTGAATATATACTTGAATCACCACATTTTGGGGAGGAGAAAAAATTGTTCAAGATTATAGTGATAGCCGACGATTTTACCGGGGCCAACGATACGGGAGTACAGGTAACAAAGCACCGTTACTCGGCGGTTACCATAATGAATGAAAAACTTATGACAAAATACAAAGATGTGGTTGATGTTTTGGTGATAGATACAGAAACTAGAAGCGTTCCACCCCCCAGCGCATATCAGAGGCTCAGGGAAGTATCTCAAGCCATAAAATCATATGAGAATGCCGTTATATATAAAAAAGTAGATTCCACTTTGAGGGGAAATATAGGAATAGAAATCAAAGCCATGAGGGAAATTCTGGAGCCGGAGCTTACCGTGTTTGCTCCGGCTTTTCCAAAAAATGGCCGTACTACGGAAAAGGGCATTCATTATGTGAAAGGAGTGCCGGTAGACAGAACCGAATTTGCCAAAGATCCAAAAAATCCCGTAACCACCTCAGATCTAAAACTGATGCTTGAAAGCCAATTAAATACGCCCGTAAGACACAAGACCAGGGAAGAAATAAGGCATGACCTGGAAAAAGGATTGCAAATTGAACTCCGGGATTACAATACTTTTTCCTTCGATGCTCTGTGCGATGAAGACCTACGAACCATTGCTGGGAGTATATTAAACCTGGGAAGAAAAACCCTATGGGTGGGTTCTGCGGGGCTGGCAGAAGCCCTCACTGTTATCCTAAAGGAAAAATCGGGTAAAAGACCGATTTTGGTAATAGCCGGCAGTGTCAGTGAGGTAACTCGAAGCCAGATCTTCAAAGCTGTGGAAGATGGAAATATAGAACTTGTAAGATTGGATGTAAAAAAGGCGTTGACGTCTCCGGCTGACGAGATAAAAAAAGTCACAAAAAAATGTTATGAACACATGGATAAAGGGAAAGATGTTATAATATCATCAGCGACCGATGAGGAATCCATAAAACTGGCGCTTGAAACAGGAAGGCGAAAAAATCTTTCTTTGCCGGAGGTAAGCGAAGCTCTGGCTCAGGTTCTGGGAGATATTACCATCTCGGTAATTGGTGAAAAAATGCCTGGAGGCCTGATTTTGACAGGTGGAGATACGGCTATTCATGTAGTCGGTAAGTTTTCTGTTGACGGCTGCAGGATAAACTCCGAACTTGAACCTGGCATTCCTGAACTGGTGCTCGACGGCGGACCTTATGATGGACTCAGAATCGTGACAAAAGCCGGGGCTTTTGGAAATGAAGATTCCATTCTAAATGCCATAAGATTTTTGAGAGGAGAATAGAAATGAAACCCTTAGTGGGCATAACCATGGGTGACCCGGCGGGAGTTGGGCCGGAAATAAGTTTGAAGTCCGCCGTTTCTGCCCAACTTTCCGGGATTGCGAGGATAGTAATTTTGGGGTCAAGATCGATATTGGATTACTATAAAGACCTGTTAAAAATCCAGGTTCCAATTAAGGAAATAAGTACGCCCGAGGAATTTGAGGAAGGGGTTATAAATCTCCTGGCCGTGAAAGATCTTGATTTGAATGACTTTAAAATAGGCAGGGTATCGCCGCACTGCGGGCGTGCCGCGTACGATTACCTGGAAGCTGGAATAAAACTTGCTCTGGAAGGGAAAATCTCCGCCATAACCACCGCACCCTTAAACAAAGAAGCACTGCACCGCGCTGGGTTGAATTTTGCCGGCCATACGGAAATACTGGCTAAGCTCACTGAAACTCCTGACTATGCCATGATGCTGGTATGTGAAAACTTCAGGGTGATTCATGTTACCACCCACGTCCCTCTTCGAAAAGCCTGTGATATGATAAAAAAAGAGAGAGTATACAGGACAATAAAGCTAGCCCATGAAGCGGTCAAAATGATGGGGATATCACATCCCGCGACGGCCGTAGCCGGATTAAACCCCCATGCGGGGGAGTCAGGGATTTTCGGCAGTGAAGATCAGGAGGAGATATTGCCTGCCGTCCAAAAGGCGAGAGAGGAAGGATTGAAAGTTTTCGGCCCGCTGCCCCCTGACACCGTATTTTTGAAAGCTCTAAAAGGAGAATATGATGCAGTGGTAGCCATGTATCATGATCAGGGTCATATACCGATAAAGCTTTTAGGATTTGAAACGGGTGTAAACATTACAGTTGGTCTGCCGATTATACGGACCTCGGTGGATCATGGGACGGCTTTCGACATAGCAGGGAAGGGTGTGGCCAGCGAAAGGAGCATGGTGGAAGCCGTTAAAATCGCTGCGAAGATGGCTGCTGCAAAAATTAAAAAATATTAAAAAGGGCCCTCAAAGGGCTCTTTTTTTTATGTCATAGTATCCATAGTATCCAGCGAAGCTGTGATTTCTTTGTCGATGAGAGACCGGTATTACTTTATAAGGAATGGTCAAAGCAATAGATTCCAAACTCTAACATAAGCAGGCTGCAGCGCTGTAAGAAAAGCTCATAATATAAGAGCAGAAGAAACCTTTTTTTGTTTATATTATAGTATACCATCATAAAGTTTATGCTGAAGGGATAAAAATGGTGTAAAATATAATCTGCAGGGAAAATTAAAACATATTCTTTTCTACTGAAGATTTCTCATTAAAGAAAAGGAGATATAATAATGGATATCAATCAAATATATGTCACATATGGAGATAAACCTTTCGAGATGGTAAACGAAGTTCTGGAAAAAATAAATATAGAAGGGGAGATTAAAAAAGATTATCTGATAGGAATAAAACCCAACCTTGTGGTGGCCAAACCGGCGGACCAGGGGGCTACCACCTCTCCGGAACTGGTGGAGGGCATCATCTGTTATCTGAAGAAAAAGGGGTTTGACAGAATAGCCATTCTGGAAAGTTCGTGGGTCGGTGAGAATACAAAGAGGGCTTTTAAAATATGCGGATATGAACAGATATCCAGAAAATACAATGTGCCATTATGGGATTTGAAAGAAGACCCCTGGGAAGTAAGGAGGGTGGGAGATGAAGATATAAAAATTTGCAAGAGGGCCCTTGAAGTCGATTATCTTATAAATGTCCCCGTGCTGAAAGCTCACTGCCAGACTTTAATTACGTGCGCGTTAAAAAACCTGAAAGGGTGTATACCGGATAGTGAAAAGAGACGATTTCATTCGATGGGGCTGAATAAACCCATCGCGTATCTCGGCAAGGCCTTAAGATGCGGTATGATAATTGTCGATGCCATCAGGGGAGATCTTACCTTTGAGGAAGGCGGGAACCCGGTGAGAATGGACAGGATAATAGTCGGCAAAGACCCGGTGCTGGTGGATACTTACGGGGCGTCACTCTTGGGCTATTCCAGGGATGAAATAAAATATTTGGATGTCGCCGAAAAAATTGGAGCGGGTTCGTCAGACCTCAAAAGGGCCAGAATAATAGAGCTGAACCAGAACCTCAAGAATGCAGGCAAATTTACACCGTCCCCTGAAGTAAAAAAATTGTCGGAAAAGATAATAGAAAAAAATGCCTGCTCCGCGTGTTACGGCAGCCTCATCCACGCTCTCCAGCGGTTGAAAGAAAGTGGAAGGCTCGGAATGATAAAGGACGGCATATACATAGGCCAGGGCTTCAGGGGGAAATCTCTCGACGGCATAGGAGTGGGCAGCTGTACAGCCGGATGTACCGAAAATATAAAGGGTTGCCCTCCCTCTGCCAGGGATATTTTAAATTTCCTGGAAAAAACCCTGAGAGCTTGAAAGATTAAAAAAGCGTTCTGCCGGAGTAAAATCGGCCGGTAATTTGTGGTATAATTATAAAGGTGAGAAATTAATGGATAAAAATGTTATTATTCCAAAACTGAAGGAGTTCTTCCTTTTAAAAGACAATATTGTTTTTGCCTATCTTTTTGGTTCCTATGCGGAAAATAAGGCTGCAAGGGGTAGCGACATCGATATTGGTATTTATTTAGTCGGTGTTGAAATGGATGATTTTTTTAGATACAAATTGAGATACAAGCACGAATTGGAAGAAATACTTAAAACTTCGGTGGATTTGATTATAATGAACACCGCTCCCCCTTTATTGAACCATGAAATATTTAAAAACGGCATAATTATAAAGAATAATGCTCCTTCCATCCTTTCTCAATTTCGTATGAGAAATTTTTATTTTTACATCGATCAAATGTATATAATTAACAGGTATCTGGATGCGACTAAGAGAAGAATTAAGGAAGTGCTCAGCGATGGTTAAAAGAGAGATCCTTTCAAGACGGCACAAATCCATAATGAGATTTTGGAGGTAAAAATTCATGGTTATAAAATCCGGTCTTATAATGACGCCAGGTCCCACGGAAATCAGCGAGAGGGTGAGGAACGCCATGGCAAGGCCCATCACCAACCCCGATCTGGACCCGGCCTTTTTTGACTTCTATGATGAAACCTGTGATAAACTCAAAAAAATTATCAATACCCGAGAAGACGTGCTGATTTTGAGCGGGGAGGGAATCCTGGGGCTGGAAGCGGCCATGGCTTCCCTGGTGGAACCCGGCGACAGGGTGCTGTGCCTGGCCAACGGTGTCTTCGGCGAGGGTTTCAATGATTTTGCCACACTCTACGGCGGGCAGGTGGTGTTTCTTAAAAAGGAATACGACGAACCCATCACCGCCGGTGACGTCAGGAAATTTCTCTCAAAAAACGGCGGGTTTAAAGTGGCGACGGTGGTTCACTGCGAAACCCCGGCGGGCTTGATAAATCCCATAGATGAAATATGCCCTGTTTTAAAAGAAGCCGGTGCAATAACGGTGGTGGATGCGGTTTCCTCTATTGCCGGTCATGAGATCAGGCCCGACGACTGGGGCATAGATGTGGTTTTGGGAGGGTCGCAGAAGTGTCTTTCGGCTCCCCCGGGGCTTACTTTCCTCTCTGTAAGCCGGGAAGCGTGGCGCAAAATTGAAGAGAGGAAAAGTCCCATTTCAAGTTTTTATGCCAATCTCTTGAAATGGAAGCAAATGTGGTACAAAGATAGAATCTTTCCCTATACTCCGCCCATCGCGGATATTTTTGCCCTATCCGAAGCGGCGGATGCGGTGCTGGAAGAGGGGGATGGGATATATGAGCGCCATGAAAAAGTGGGAAGGGCTGTAAGGGACACTTTAAGAGAGTCGGGATTCAAAATCTTTCCCAAAATAGGGGCTGAAGCCAACACGGTGACCGCTTTCTATATACCCGAAGGGATAAATGACGAGGGTTTCAGGAAACATCTCTGGGACAAATACAATGTCATGATAGCCGGCAGCTGGGGAAAACTTGCCGGAAAGGTGTGGCGCATAGGCCACATGGGTGAAAATGCCCGGGAATACAAGCTTTTCCAGTTTTTCAGCGCTTTTGAAAAAGCATTAAAGGATTTCGGCGTGTCCGCAGGGAAAAGGCTGACTGAAATATATGCCGGTAAAATGGATGCTGACTGATCCGGCACCGGCGAAGGCAAAGCCGTCTTGGGGGAGAATACGAAAAAAAGATTACAAAATAAACTTGATGCAGGGGGGAATAAATTGTGCTAAAATGAAAATACAGCACAGCTCAAGATAGAGGTCATTTGAAAGGAGAATATCCATGAGAAAACGCTATACCGCTTTTATCGCACTTTTGCTTGTGGCCTTTTTATTATTCAGTCCCCTTACATACAGACAGCTGAAAGCCCAGGACAGCACTTCCCAGAACATTCCTCCGGAAATAAATTTTCTGATGCAGCTGGAAGAATTCTTAAAGCAAAACTATGTAAATGATGTGCGGGACCTGGACCTGATAAAAGGCGCGGTCAAGGGAATGGTGGAATCGCTGAACGATCCTTATTCCGAATACTTTTCTCCCGAGGACTTTAAAAACTTTAACGAGTCCACCAGCGGGAATTTTGGCGGAATAGGAGTTGTGATTACATCGAAAGATAAATATATTACCATTGTTTCAGTGCTGGCGGGAACTCCGGCGGAAAAGGCGGGACTCAAAGCCGGTGACAGGATTGTGGGAGTAGATGGAAAAGATGTGTCCAATCTTTCTACTGCAGAAGTTTCTAATCTCATAAAAGGCGAAAAAGGGACGAAGGTCACCCTGGGTGTGATGAGAGAGGGTGAAAAACAGATACTGAAAATGGATATAATCCGGGATGTCATCAAGGTCAATCCCATAGAATATAAGATTCTCGGCCAGGGCATAGGATACTTGAAGATAAGCGAATTCAATGAGAACACCGCTGAAAATATAGACAGGGCTCTTGATGTCTTTAAAAAGGGCGGAGTTCAGGGCATAGTCCTGGATTTAAGGGATAACCCGGGAGGCCTGCTGGACCAGGCTGTCGAAGTGGCCAGGCGCTTTGTGCCGGAAGGCCCCATAGTCCATGTGGTTTCCAGGGATGGAAAGGTACAGACATTTTCGTCGGCCTCCCCACCTTCTCCTTTTAAACTGGTGGTCCTGGTGAATGGCGGCACCGCCAGCGCATCCGAAGTGCTGGCCGGCGCCATCAAAGACAGGCAGGCCGGGATACTGGTGGGGGAAAAGACCTTTGGAAAAGCCACGGTCCAGCGGACTTTGAACCTGGGAGTGCTTGGCGGCATTAAGCTGACGGTAGCACACTATACTACTCCCAATGGGACGGACATAAATAAGACGGGGATAACGCCGGATATAATTGTCGCAGCAGACAGGACAAATCCTTTGAAAGACTTTGTAGCCCTAAAGGGTGATAAAACACTTAAATACGGCAGCATAGGTCTTGAGGTAATGGGAATTCAGCAAAGACTGGCGCTTTTAAATCTCCTCAAAGCCGAGCCCAACGGTATATTTGGGCCCAGGACGCGGGAAGCGGTAAAAGCCCTGCAAAAGAAAATGGGTCTGCCGGCTACGGGTGTGGTTGACGCTAATTTTTACAGGGCTCTTGATAAAGCCGTTGGCGAATTTTTGAATTCACGGGAGGATGTCCAGCTCAAAAAAGCCATAGAGGTTCTCAAGAGAAAAATCATGGAGAGCCAGAAGGCGGCCTGACGGATTTAAAATTGACGCTTTTATCTTCTGACACCACCTCCAAAAACACTTTTTCTATGCTGTCCACCATGTTCTTCACTGAGAAGCTTTCGACAACCTTTTTAAAGCCTTTCTCCGCCATTTTGTGCGCTTCCCGCGGGTTGTCAAGAATGTATAAAATGGCATCTGCCAGGGCCTCCGGGTTGCCGGGCGGCACCAGGAGACCTGTCTCGCCATGAGCTATAATTTCGGGGATTCCTCCGACGCAGGTACCTATGACCGGCTTTCTGAAAGCCATAGCCTCCAGCAGAGATATCCCAAAACCCTCTCTGCGGGAAGAGAGCACAACGGCATTTGCGGCTTTTATCAAAGAATGTATGTCTTTGCGGTAACCGAGAAAGCGCACTCTTTTTTCGACGCCCAGCTCCAGGGCCATTTTTTTTAGATCGTGTTCCATGGGGCCGTCTCCGGCAATCAAAAAAAGGGGTTTTACCGGCTCATAATTACCCCGCTCTCTGCTTTCCAACTTTTTTAATACAATGGCGGAGGCCTCTATAAACACATCCACGCCCTTTTCTGGAGCCAGGCGGGCTATGTTTAGGATTGCGCAGGGCCGACCTGTGATTTCTTCTTGAACAATGTTGAGTTCGGAGATATCTTCACATATAAAGGGCTCCTTTTCTCCCATATGCGCACCTGATTCCGGCTTTTCCTGATGGTATTTCACACCGACATCCACGCCGTTGTAAATCACCCTGATTTTTTCCTCCGGTATTTTCCAGAGGGAACAGATGCATGAGCCCAGGGCTTTGGAAACTACTACGACCCTTTTGCAAAGGCGAAGGGATAATCCCGCAAGAAAGTTGGAAATGCGCTGCTTTATTCCGGCGTCTTTTGTGGCGGGGAAATTGTGGACGGTAGTTATTATCGCCGGCCTTCCGGCCAAAAGGGCGCACGCGGTGCTCACAGTGGCGCAGGCCATGCCGTGGGCATGGATAATGGCGGGCTTTTCCTTTTTTATGATATGGGTTAAATCTAAAAAGGATTTAATCACAGCCGCAGGGTTTCGCCGGTCTCCGAGATTGATTTCATAATAGGTTATATCCCGGTCCTGCAGCTTTTTCCTGTCAAACTGCCCCTTTGAACCGGCAAGGATTATTTCGAATCTATCCCTATCTATGCGGGATACCAGCACATCTACATGCTTCCTCATGCCTCCTTCGGCGTCCCGCAAAACTTCCAGGACACGTATTTTTTTCATATAATGAAGCCCTCCTGAATTATATTCCGGCTTTGAAAGCTTGCAGACTTTACCGATTATTATTTGCCCCAAGCTCCATTTTATAACAGGTATGTATAAAGTCAACAGACAGGAAGGAATTTAAACTTTTAATATAGAACTTAAATATCCTAATAAAACTCTGGAGTCAATTAATAAAAGAGGCCTTTATCTGCCTAAACTAAATGAAGACGCGAGCAAAACGAATTTATAAATAGAAAGGAAGTTAAACATGCTTTTTGGCGCCCATATATCCATATCAAAGGGCTATGAACACGCGGTAAAAGAAGCCCTTTCCATCGGAGCAAATACTCTGCAGTTTTTCACCCGGAACCCCCGGGGCAGCGCTGCAAAAGCCCTTGATCCCGCCGACATCAAGAAGATGCTGGAGCTTTGCGGCGAAAAGGGTTTTGGCCCGCTGGTGGCCCACGCACCATACACGCTGAATCTGGCCTCGCCGAAAGAAGAAACCAGCGATTTCGCCAGGTTGGTGCTGAGGGACGACATTGAAAGGCTTGAGCAACTAAAAGTGCCTTATATTGTCCTTCACCCGGGCAGTCACCTGGGTGAAGGAATTGAAGCGGGAATTCTAAAAATTTCTTCCGCGCTCAAGGAAATTGTAACCGGAAAAGAGAAGGTTACGGTGCTCCTGGAGACCATGGCTGGGGCCGGCAGCGAGGTGGGATACACCTTCGAACAGCTGTACGACATAATGGACGGGACGGGAATGCCGGAAAAATTCGGGGTCTGCATAGATACATGTCATCTTTTTGGAGCCGGATATGATGTGGTAATGCGCCTGGATGAGGTGCTGGCTGAATTTGACAGCATCCTTGGCCTGGGGAAAATAAAGGCGGTTCACCTCAACGACAGCAAATTTCCGCTGGCCAGTCGCAAAGACCGCCATGCCAACCTGGGGGAAGGGGAACTGGGGATGGAGTGCATAAAAAACGTCATAACCCATCCGGTTTTGAAAGACAGGCCTTTCTTGCTGGAAACCCCGGGGGGCTTAGAAAATTACCGGAAAGAAATTGGGTTGCTAAAGCAAATGACCGACTGATACTGGCTGGGAAGTGATGGGAAAATGAGCGAAAGAGACCGAATATCAAAGATCCTCTCTATCCTTCATCAAACATATCCCGACGCAGCCACCGCCCTTCATTACGAAAATCCGTTCCAGCTCATGGTAGCCACTATTCTGGCGGCTCAATGCACCGACCAGAGGGTCAATAAAGTGACGGCCAGGCTTTTCAAAAAATACAGAAACGTTGAAGATTTTGCCCGGGCTGATATAAAGGAACTGGAGGAAGATATTAAAGAGTGCGGCCTTTTCAGAAATAAGAGCAGAAACATCATCCAAGCCTCCAGGGCACTGTTGGAGAAATACGGCGGCGAAGTGCCGCAGGAATTTGAAGAACTGGTAAAGCTGCCCGGAGTGGGGCGGAAGACCGCCAATGTAATCCTCGCCAACGCCTTCGGCAAACCGGCCTTTGCGGTGGATACCCATGTGTTCAGGCTTTCACGCCGTCTGGGGTTTTCCGACAGGAATGATGTCCTTGGAGTGGAAAAAGACCTCATGGAAAAAATTCCCCGGGACCTCTGGATAAAGGCCCATCACTGGCTGATTTACCACGGCCGCAAGGTTTGCCGGGCCAGGAGGCCGAAATGTGGCGAGTGCCCTCTGAAGGAACTGTGCCCGGAAGGGCTGAAGCGCCCTTAAGGGTCCGGGTCCATCGCCGCTGTATGCTCTTTTTGTCGGACATATAAACAATAGCTGTAAACGCTTATCCCCGCCGTCATAGCCGCCGCCGAAACGAGTCCTGCCAACCACTGACTTTCGTCGAAAAACCATGGATGAATATCAAGGCCGTAATCCAGGAGGTCGCTTCCAGCCATTAATAAAAACATGAGCGGGATATAGCCTTTTTTAAGTGGAATGTCGTTTATAAAAAGCGCCCCCTCCACCGCCATGCCTAGGTGCGACAGCGTAAGGTGAAAATTGGTGAAGGTATAGTTACCGCCGATAAGTAAATAATGGGTGTTTATTATTGCAGCCCAGAGGCCGTATTTAATAAGCCAGGCGCAGGCAAGCAAAGTGAAAAAAGGTTGGGGCTTTTTAATTATATAAAAATAGAGCGCGATGGTAAAAAGGGCCGTGGCCGTGGGGCTATCCGGCACGAAAAGCCACAGCGTTTTAGGGGTTTGGATAAGCTGATAACGGTACCAGTAAAAACCGTACAGTGACCCGGAAAAATTAATAAAAAAAAGTAGGCGGAGAAAAAAGGGTTCCTTCAAAAAAGCCATAATGTTTGTATAAAGTTTATGCAGACGAAACAAAACCAGCTCACCTCAAATTTAAGGTTTGTATATGTGGTATGTCATGTCACAGTTCGAACTTCTTAAAAATAAACGGCGCGCCCGCCACCAGCCAGAGGCCCAGAAGGAAATATCTCAGCATAGAAAAAATATCCAGCGGGGGAAGCAAAATTTTAAGGCCCAAATACACCGCCAGAAATCCTGTGAGACCCGCTGTATATTTTAACGCGGTTTTAAAAAAATTCCTGTTTTCAGGTTGAAAGTCGATAAATTTATTTTCAAATATGGCCCCAAGCCATATCCCCATGAGCATCCCCGTGTATTTATAAACATCGTGATGGGGGAAAATTTTGAGCAACACCAGAGGAAAGGCAACGGAAAATACCAGCTGCAGGGCCGCATTTGAGGGAATTTTGGTTTTTTCGATCCTGAGAAAAATAAATGCCGTGAAAACCCCCAGGATTATACCTCCAATTACATCCAGCGGCCAGTGCAGGCCAAGGTATAGCCGGGACAGACTCACAATGAAGATTATACCAGTTCCCAGGACATAAGCCCGGCAGGTGTTATAGCGCCTCATAAGTATGCTCCATAGCGTTGCGGAGCCCTGGGCGTGGCCGCTTGGGAAAGAAAAACCGCCGGCGGAAAGGGTGTATAGGGAGCGTATGCCCGGATATCCTATGGGCCGCGGTATTGCGGTTATCTCTTTCAATACCACATTGGTATACATAGATATTATTAAAGCGCTTCCGAGGCCAAGACCCAGTTTTTTATCCCTGCTCCAGTATATTACCGGAATAAGCGCGAAATAAAAGGCTTCGCTGCCGAGGTTGGTTATTAATATGAAGAAGCCGTCCAGCAACGGGGTATGGAAAGACTGGATGACTTTTAAGATTTCCGCCTGGAATTCCATGAAATCATCTCCCGAGATTGCCCTGTATTATATTTTCTTTTAATGTAGCCTGTTTTCCTTCTTATTTTTTCAATGATATAAACATATATTTATGGCTTGCCGTATTTCCAACATGGAGTTATAATTTTTTTAAGTTTTGTCAAAAACTCAAATAACCGAGTTTTGAAAAAATGGCAGGGTTAATAATTGATTAATAATTTTGAGGAAAGGAATGTTTTTATGGACTACGGGAAATACGTATCAAATAGAGCCAGATCCATTGAGATCTCCACAATTCGTTACTTTTTTAATATGGTAAACGAAGTAAAAGGCGCCGTTTCGCTCTGTATCGGCGAGCCGGATTTTACAACTCCGGCCCACATTAATGAAGCGGCTGTAAAAGCGCTGGAAGAAGGAAAAACCTTTTACACTCCCAATGCGGGCCTGCCGGAACTCCGGCAGGAGATATCAAAATACCTGAAACGGCGCTTCGGAGTGGAATACAGAGCCGAATCGGAGATAATCGTGACCATAGGGGCCAGCCAGGCCATCGATGTGGCCATAAGGACGCTGGTGGAGCCCGGCGATGAGGTGCTGATACCCCAGCCATCTTTTGTGGCATATACACCGTGCACCGTCCTGGCGGGAGGGAAGCCGGTTTTTGTACCCACATACATTGAAGATGATTTTGCCCTCAGGCCGGATGTACTGGAAAACTATATTACCGAAAAATCCAAGGTGCTCATACTTCCCTACCCCAACAATCCTACCGGTGCGGTCATGAGCAGGGATCAGCTGGAAGACCTGGCGGGAGTGATTAAAAAGTACGACCTCATAGTCGTATCCGATGAGATATACTGTGAGCTCACGTACGGTATGGAACATACGGCCTTTGCAAGCATACCGGGCATGTGGGAGAGAACCGTTACCGTCAACGGTTTTTCCAAATCATATGCCATGACCGGCTGGAGGCTGGGATACATTGCCGCACCGGCCGGGCTTGCTGCCGATATGTTAAAGGTGCACCAGTACAATGTTACCTGCGCCGCCACCATGGGGCAATACGCAGCCATTGAAGCCGTGAGAAACGGCGACGGAGACATTCAGAATATGCGCCGGGAATACGACAGGAGGAGGGTTTTCCTGCTGAACAGCCTGCGCGAAATGGGTTTCGAATGCTTTGAGCCAAGAGGAGCATTCTATTTGTTCCCCTCAATTAAAAACACCGGCCTTACTTCCGAGGAATTTGCCGAAAGGCTGCTGCGGGAAGCAAAAGTGGCGGTGGTGCCGGGGAGCGCCTTTGGGGAAAACGGCCGGGGCTTTGTAAGGCTGGCCTACGCCACATCCATGGAAAACCTGGAAGAGGCGGTAAAACGGATAAGATGGTTTATGAAAACAAAATTACAATAAAAAACGGATAAATCCGTATATTTAATTATAATTAATAAAAAATGTTCGGAAGTAGTATTGCAAAAAAATCCACCTTATGTTAGGATATCGGTGTAAACAAAAATAAACATCGAATTTTAGCCTTATATAATTCCGGGAATATGGCCCGGAAGTCTCTACCGGGTGGCCGTTAACCACCCTGGCTATAAGGCTGGTATTTATTTTATTGTTTTTTCCGGCTTTTAAATTAAGGTAGAGACGTTGCTCTGCCTTATTATTTTTTGATGTGCCGCCTTCATTTTATAGTATTATCCTATCGCCGGAAATTATAAAAATGAGGTGAAAAAATGCAAAAAAAAGAAATGATTTACGAAGGCAAGGCCAAAAGGGTTTATCGCACGGATGACGAAAGGTTTTACATTATCGAATTCAAAGACGATGCAACGGCCTTTAACGGCCAGAAAAAGGGCACCATCTGCGAAAAGGGTAAAATGAACAACAGAATTTCCGCCAGCCTGTTCGAATTGCTGGAAAATCATGGCGTCAAAACCCACTTTGTCCGGATTTTGAACGACCGGGAAATGATGGTTAAAGCCGTGAAAATACTACCTCTGGAGGTTATCGTGCGCAACATAGCCGCCGGCAGCCTGGCCAAAAGGCTGGGGCTGAAAGAGGGTACGAAGCTCAAAAGGCCTGTTCTGGAGTTTTGCTACAAAAACGACGAACTGCAAGATCCCATGATAAACAACCACCACGCACTGGCACTGGGACTTGCTTCGGAAGAAGAGATTGAATTTATAGAAAAGACTTCTTTTAAAGTGAATGAAATTTTGACGGATCACCTTATTGGAAAGGGCATAATACTGGTGGATTTCAAACTGGAATTCGGGCGATTTAACGATGAAATTCTCCTGGCCGATGAAATTTCCCCGGACACCTGCCGCTTCTGGGATGCAAAGACATTAGAGATCCTCGACAAAGACCGCTTCCGCAGGGATCTGGGAAATGTCGAGGAAGCGTATAAAGAGATATTGATGAGAATAAGCAAATGATCGTGGAAACACGGCAGAGGAATGGCGGCGTTTTAAATAAAAGTTTACGGAGGGAAACGTAAAATGTATCTTGCAAAAATATACGTGCGTTTCAAGGCCGGCGTCCTGGACCCCCAGGGTACCGCCATAAAAGGCGCTTTAAAGCACCTGGGGTTTGAGACGGTCGAGGACGTGCGGGTGGGCAAGCTCATAGAAATAAAATTGCGAACCGGCGACAGGCGGGAGGCCGAATTTCAAATAAAGGACATGTGTGAAAAACTGCTGGCAAATCCGGTTATAGAGGATTACCACTTCGAAATTACGGAGGATTTGTTATGAGATGTGCTGTGATAGTATTTCCAGGCTCTAACTGCGACGTGGACTGTTATCACGCCTGTAGAAACGTCCTGGGGCAACCCACCGAATATGTCTTTCACAAGGAAAGATTTTCCCCCGGCGATTTCGATCTGATAGTGCTTCCCGGCGGTTTTTCCTACGGCGATTATTTAAGGGCCGGTGCCATCGCCAGGTTTTCTCCAGCCATGGATTCTGTTATGAAAGCCGCAGAAGCCGGAAAGCTCATCCTGGGGATATGCAACGGGTTTCAAATATTACTGGAAGCCGGGCTTCTGCCGGGGGCGATGAAGCGCAATAAAGACCTGAAATTCCACTGCCATGACGTTTATCTGAAAGTCGAAAATAATAATACCCCCTTTACGGGGCTTTATAAAAAAGGTGAAATAATCAGAATGCCCATTGCCCACGGCGAGGGGAATTATTTTGTGGACAGCGGCAGCCTGGAAAGGTTAAAAGCCGCGGGCAAAATAGTATTTACTTACTGCGACAGCGACGGGAATGTTACGGAAGAGTCCAATCCCAACGGTTCCGTGGGAAATATAGCCGGCATAATCAACGAACAGGGAAACATTCTCGGCATGATGCCCCACCCGGAACGTTGTTCCGAAGAGATACTGGGCAATACTGACGGCAAGAGGATTTTTGATTCAATACTGGATTACGTCGAGGGGAGGGTGAGCCATGGCAGGTAAAGAAGACGCAAGAAAACTCGGCCTTACCGATTATGAGTACGACGAAATTGTGAAAACCCTGGGCCGGGAGCCGAATCATCTGGAGCTGGGCATGTACAGCGTCATGTGGTCCGAGCACTGCAGCTATAAAAATTCCAAACGTGTGTTGAAGCGATTCCCCACCGACGGACCGCAGGTGTTGCAGGGGCCGGGGGAAAACGCGGGCATAGTGGATATAGGAGATAATCTGGCGGTCGTCATGAAGGTGGAAAGCCACAACCACCCTTCGGCGGTCGAACCCTACCAGGGAGCCGCCACAGGGGTGGGAGGCATAATACGCGACATTTTCACCATGGGCGCAAGGCCGGTAGCCCTCCTGGATTCTCTCAGGTTCGGCGATCTCGACGACCCCAGGGTAAAATACCTGTTCGGAGGTGTGGTTTCCGGGATTGCCGATTACGGCAACTGCATGGGCATTCCTACGGTGGGAGGAGAAGTGTATTTCGATGAATCGTATAAAGACAATCCCCTGGTGAATGCCATGTGTGTGGGGCTGATCCGCCATGATGGCATAGTGAGGGGCAGGGCGGCAGGGATCGGGAATTCCGTCATGCTGGTGGGTTCCGCCACCGGGCGGGACGGCATGCATGGTGCGAGTTTCGCCTCGGAAGAGCTTTCCGAGGATTCGGTGGCCAAAAGGCCGTCTGTACAGGTGGGAGATCCGTTCATGGAAAAACTGCTGCTGGAAGCCTGCCTGGAACTTTTGAAGAATGAATGGGTGGTGGGCATCCAGGACCTTGGGGCCGCCGGACTTACTTCTTCTTCCTGTGAGACAGCAGCCAGAGCGGGCAGCGGCATAGAGCTGGATGTGGCTCTGGTCCCTCGCCGGGAGGAGGGAATGACCCCCTATGAAGTCATGATATCCGAATCCCAGGAGCGCATGCTGGTGATTGTTGAAAAAGGGCATGAAGAAGAAGTAAGGAAGATCTTTGAAAAATGGGACCTGAACGCGGTTAAAATAGGCACCGTCACTGACGACGGCATGCTCAGGGTCCTGGAAAACGGACGCGTGGTGGCCGAAGTGCCGGCCAGATCCCTTGCCGAAGGTGCGCCAACCGTAAAACGTGAAAGCAGAAGACCGGCATATATGGATAAAATTGATTTTGACATATCGAAGATAACACTACCGGGGGATTTAAACGGGGTATTGCTCAGACTTTTGTCATCTCCGAATATAGCCCGCAAGGAATGGGTGTACCGTCAGTATGACCACACCGTGCGCACCGATACGGTGGTGCCTCCGGGCTCGGATGCGGCGGTGCTGCGCATAAAGGGCACCAAAAAAGGCATAGCCCTCACCGCCGATTGCAACGGACTTTACTGCTATCTGGACCCTTATGAAGGGGGCAAGCAGGCGGTGGCCGAAGCCGCCAGGAACCTGGTGGTGAGCGGTGCAAGACCGCTGGCCATTACCGACTGCCTCAATTTCGGCAACCCCGAGAAGCCCGAAGTTTATTACCAGTTTGAAAAGTGTGTGGACGGCATGGCGGAAGCCGCGAGATTTCTGGGAACACCGGTCATAAGCGGCAATGTGAGTTTTTACAACGAAACAAAGGACAGCGCCATATTCCCCACGCCGGTGGTGGGAATGGTAGGAGTTTTGGAAGATGTGGAAAAATGCTGCACCATGGCATTCAAAAACGAAGGGGACATTGTGGTGCTTCTGGGAGAAAATACCGATGAACTGGGAGGTTCCGAGTATCTGAAGGAGGTTTTTGGAATAAAAGGAGGCAGGCCTCCCAGGGTAGACCTCCGAAAGGAAAAAAAGGTCCAGGAATGCTGTCTGAAAGCCATAGAATTGGGCATAGTCCATTCGGCTCATGACATCTCCGAAGGAGGTCTGGCGGTGGCCCTGGCGGAAAGCTGCATTGCAGGGAATCTGGGATTTTCCGGCGATATCGATGATGATGTCCGGAGCGACGCCCTTTTATTCGGGGAAGGTCAGTCGCGGATAATTGTGAGCCTGCCGGAAGAGAACCTTTCTATACTTCAGAAGCTCGCCGCCGAAATCGGCGTAAAAACCAGGGTGCTTGGATTTGTAAAAAAGGACCGCCTGAAAATAGAAGTTAAACGGCAGGGCCGGGTTGTTGGCCGGGTCGATGTTTCTGTGGAGAAAATAGCCGATGTATGGAGGAACGCCATAAGATGGAAGATCGAGAAATAATGATTATGGACGACAAGTTGAAGGAGGCCTGCGGTATCCTGGGGATATACAGTGACCGCATCGATCCGCACTTAAGCCGCACGGTATACTATGGTCTTTACGCCCTCCAGCACCGGGGTCAGGAAAGCGCCGGCATCGCCGTAACTTCGGGTGAAGGCATAAACTACCACAAGGGCCTGGGGCTCGTATCGGAAGTTTTTAACGATAACATACTGGACAACCTTAAAGGCCATATAGCCGTGGGGCATGTCCGGTATTCCACCACCGGTTCCAATACGCTGATTAATTCTCAGCCGCTGGTAGTGAAATACAAAAAGGGGGCCCTTGCGGTGGCCCACAACGGCAACCTGGTAAATGCCAAGGAAATCAGAAGGGAACTGGAAGAAGACGGGGCCGTATTCCAGACCACCGTGGACAGTGAAGTGATAGCCTTTCTGATAGCCAGGGAGCCCTCTGGTGACATTGTAAATGCTGCCCGGGCATGTATGGAAAAAATCCGCGGTTCCTATGCCCTTGTTATAATGACCGAAGACAGCCTCATCGGCATCCGGGACCCCAGAGGCATTAGGCCCCTCTGTCTTGGAAAATACAACGGCTGCTATGTGCTTTCATCGGAAACATGCGCGCTTGATACCATTGGAGCTGAATTCATACGGGACCTTGAGCCCGGAGAAATCGTAGTGATAAATGAGAAAGGCATGAGGAGCATTAAAACATCGAACAACCCCACTTATTCCCTGTGCATTTTTGAGTTTGTTTATTTTGCACGGCCCGACAGCACCATTGACGGCAGTAACATTCATCTGGCCCGGTGGGAGGCAGGGAAGCAGCTGGCTCTGGAGCATCCCGCCGATGCGGACCTTGTCATAGGGGTGCCGGACTCCGGCACCGTTTCGGCCATGGGCTATGCCGAGGCATCCGGCATCCCCTTTGGAATAGGCCTTATAAAAAACAGGTATATCGGCAGGACATTTATCCAGCCCAGCCAGGCATCCAGAGTTATCGGGGTAAAGCTCAAGCTGAATGCCGTGAAGGAAGTAATCAGGGGCAAGCGCCTGGTGATGGTGGACGACTCCATCGTCAGGGGCACCACCAGCGGCCAGATAGTAAAAATGCTGAAGGATGCCGGAGCCAGAGAGGTTCACGTCAGGATAAGCTCACCTCCGGTAAGGTATTCCTGCTATTTCGGCATAGATACATCCTCCCAAAAGGAGCTTATCGGGGCCAGGCAGCAGGTGGAGGAGATAAGAAAATTCATCGGTGCCGACAGCCTCGGGTATCTGAGTCTGGAAGGGCTCATAAAATCCACCGGCCTCCCGGCGGAAAGGTTCTGCACCGGGTGTTTTTGCGGAGTGTATCCTGTGGAGGTGCCCAGGGAGGGGAAGAAGTATTTATTTGAGAAGTGTTAGGAGAGGGTTTTATGGAAAGAAAAATGACTTATAAAGATGCCGGGGTGGATGTAGATGCAGGTAACAGGGCCGTAGAGCTTATGAAGGCGTATGTTAAGTCCACTTACCGGCCGGAGGTTTTGGGGGACATAGGCGGGTTCGGCGGTTTTTTTCAGATGGATATTACAAAATATAAAGAGCCGGTGCTGGTTTCCGGTGCCGACGGCGTGGGGACAAAACTCAAGCTGGCTTTTTTGATGGACAAACACGATACCGTCGGAATCGACTGCGTGGCCATGTGCGTGAATGATATTCTGGTCCACGGCGCACAGCCCCTCTTTTTTCTCGATTATATTGCTGTGGGGAAGATGAAACCTGAAAAAGTCGCCGAAATAGTTAAGGGCGTTGCGGCTGGATGCAAAGAAGCGGGATGTGCGCTCATAGGGGGGGAAACCGCAGAGATGCCGGGGTTGTACGAGGAAGACGAATATGACATGGCGGGTTTTGCAGTGGGAGCGGTGGATAAGGACAGGATAGTTGACGGCTCCAAGATCAGGGAAGGCGATGTGGTGGTGGGCCTTGGCTCCTCGGGGCTTCACAGTAACGGCTATTCGCTGGCCAGGAAAGTGCTGCTGGAGAGGGCGGGGTTTTCTCCTTCGGATTATATAGGAGAATTGGGGAAAACTCTCGGTGAAGAAATGCTAACTCCTACGAGGATATATGTAAAAACCATCCAAAGTCTCGAAGGTTTTCAAATCCACGGGATGGCCCATATCACCGGCGGAGGCATCATTGAAAATCTCCCCCGTATATTGCCCAAAGGGCTGGAGTTTAAAATAAACAGCAAGTCATGGGAAATCCCGCCGGTATTTGACCTTATTCAAAAAAGCGGCCATGTGGAGGATGCTGAAATGTACCGCACCTTTAACATGGGGATCGGCTATGCGATTGTAACTCCTGAAGAGGATGTGGATGGAATCATTAATACTTTAAAATCCAGAGGCGAAAAAGCGTGGGTGATCGGCCGGGTGACAAAAGGAGCGGGCGGGGTGGTATTTTGTCAGGGCTGAGGCTGGGTGTGCTGGTTTCCGGCGGCGGAACAAACCTGCAGTCTATTATAGATCACATCCAATCGGGGTACCTGCCTGCCGAAGTCGCCGTTGTTATTTCCAGTAGGGAGGGCGCCTACGCCCTGGAACGGGCGAGGAGACATGGCATTCCCCGTTATGTGGTGAAGCGGGCGGATTTTGACAGCCAGCAGGAATTCGAGGATGAAATGATAAAAATTCTCGGCCGCTACGAAGTGGAGCTGGTGGCGCTGGCCGGATTTATAAAAGTTCTGTCACCGCATTTTGTGCGGGCGTTTCCAAACAGGATAATGAATATTCACCCATCTCTGATACCGGCTTTTTGCGGCAGGGGATTTTACGGAGAAAAAGTCCACAGGGCTGTTTTGGATTACGGCGTAAAGGTTACCGGTGTCACAGTGCATTTTGTGGACGAGGGAACCGACACCGGCCCCATCATCCTGCAGAAGGCGGTTACCGTCGAAGACGATGACACTCCCGAAACGCTGGCTGCAAGGGTGTTAAAAGAAGAACACAAACTGTATCCCCGCGCCATTAAACTTTACGCAGAAGGTCGCCTGGAGATTAAAGGCAGGCGGGTTTTTATAAAGAACGAGGAGGAATCTTCATGATTAAAAGAGCGCTTCTTTCGGTTTCGGACAAGACCGGGCTGATAGAATTTGCCCGGGGCCTTTATGAACTTGGGGTTGAGATCATTTCTACCGGCGGCACTGCCATGGCTTTACAGGAAGCGGGCATTAAAGTGACGGCAGTATCGGATATCACCGGCTTTCCCGAAATTTTAGACGGCCGCGTAAAAACCCTCCATCCCAAAATTCACGGGGGGCTTTTGGCACTGCGCAGGAAAGAAGAACACATGCAACAGATAAAAGAACTTGGCATAGAGCCCATAGACCTGGTGGCCATAAACCTCTACCCCTTCAAAAGAACCATTGAAAAGCCGGGCGTAACCTTTGAAGAGGCCATTGAAAACATCGACATAGGCGGGCCGTCAATGCTCCGTTCGGCTGCAAAAAACCACCGGTATGTAATTGTGTTGTCCGACCCGCAGGATTACATCCCGGTCCTGGAACAGCTTAGGACAAAAGGAGATGTGGATTACGCATATCGAAGGAGGCTGGCGCTGAAGGTCTTTGAGCACACATCTCACTATGACGCGCTGATTGCCGATTATTTTAGAAGGGTTTCAAAACAGGATTCTCCCGGAGCTGAGGGAAAACTTGAAGCAGGCGAGGTGGGTTTAATCGAGACGAAGGAGTTTCCGGAAAATCTCACCCTGGCTTTTGAAAAAGTCCAGGATTTGAGATACGGGGAAAATCCGCACCAGAAGGCGGCTTTTTACAGGGAAATCGGGTCGGCCGCCGGGACCATCGCAGGGGCGAGGCAGCTTCACGGCAAGGAATTATCCTTTAATAATATTAACGACGCCGATGCCGCGCTCAAAGCGGTGCTGGAATTCGATATGCCCGCGGCCGCTGGAGTAAAACACACCAATCCCTGCGGCGTTGCCTGCGGTCGGGATATCCACGAGGCGTATCTAAAGGCCTACGCCGCCGATCCCGTTTCCATTTTCGGCGGGATTGTAGCCCTTAACCGGCCGGTGGACAGGGCTACAGCCGAAGAACTGGTGAAAATATTTTTGGAGATCGTTATAGCGCCGGGCTATGAACCGGAGGCCCTGGAAGTTTTAAAAACAAAAAAGAACCTGAGACTGCTGGAAGTGGATTTATCTCCGGGGACCCATTCCGGCTGGGATATGAAGAGGGTATCCGGCGGCCTGCTGGTGCAGGAACCCGATGTGAAAGATTTCGAAGAAAAGGACCTTAAGGTTGTCACAAAGAGGGCTCCGTCTGGTAAGGAAATGGAGGACCTGCTTTTCGGCTGGAAAGTGGTAAAACACGTGAAGTCCAATGCCATTGTGCTGGCAAAAGACCTGGTCACCGTGGGCATAGGTGCGGGTCAGGTGAATCGAATCTGGCCTGCGGAACAGAGCATAGCCCACGCCGGGGAAAAAGCCAGAGGGGCCGTGCTTTGTTCCGATGCCTTCTTCCCCTTCTCCGATGTGGTGGAAGCGGCGGCCAGAGCCGGGATTACCGCCATCATCCAGCCGGGAGGCGCTTTAAGGGACGAAGAATCGATAAAGGCCGCAGACGAACATGGCATCGCCATGGTGTTTACCGGCTGGCGTCACTTTAAGCATTAAAAATTTAAACATAAAAAAATGAAGTTAAAAAGTAGGGGTGTTGCAGGTGAAGGTTCTGGTGGTTGGCGGCGGCGGGCGGGAGCACGCGCTGGTATGGAAAATAGCGCAGAGCCCAAAAGTAAGAAAAATTTACTGCGCCCCGGGCAACGCGGGCATAGCAAAACTCGCCGCGTGTGTGAATATACCGGCCGAAAGCGTGCGTGAACTTGCCGATTTTGCGGAAAAAAACGCCGTAGACCTTACGGTGGTGGGCCCCGAAGCGCCGCTGGTAAAAGGCATTGTGGATGAGTTTGAAGCCCGGGGGCTGAGGATTTTCGGTCCGTGTAAAGCCGCGGCTCAGATCGAGGGCAGCAAGGTGTTTGCCAAAAGCCTCATGGAAAAGTACGGCATACCCACGGCAGCCTTCAGGGTATTTGACGATTCCAGAGAAGCCGTGGAGTATATAGAAGAAGCGCGAGCGCCTCTGGTGGTTAAGGCCGAGGGCCTGGCCGCCGGTAAAGGCGTGGTGGTGGCCAGGGAAAAGAAAACCGCTCTGTCGGCGGTAAAAAGCATCATGGAGGATAAAGTTTTCGGTGACGCCGGGGCGCGGGTGGTAATAGAGGAGTACATGGAGGGGCCGGAGGTTACGGTGCTGTCATTCTGCGATGGAAAAATAGCCGTTCCGATGGTAAGCAGCAGGGACCACAAGAGGGCCTTTGACTGCGACAAAGGGCCCAATACAGGCGGCATGGGAGCCGTTTCACCGGCGCCGGGATACACCACGGAAGTGGCCGGAGTAGTGGAAAAGGAAATAATCCAGCGGACCGTCGAAGCCATGGCTAGGGAGGGCATGCCCTATAAGGGTGTGCTTTATACGGGCCTTATGCTTACGCAAAAGGGACCGCGAGTGCTGGAGTTCAATTGCCGGTTCGGAGACCCGGAAACTCAGGTGGTCATTCCCAGACTGGAGACCGATTTAATCGACATAATGGAAGCGGCCGTAGAAGGCAATCTTGATGACATTAAGATAAAGTGGAGAGATGAAAAAGCCGTCTGTGTGGTGCTGGCCTCCGCGGGTTATCCCGGGCCTTACGAGAAGGGCAGGCAGATCACGGGCCTTTCTGAAGCCGAAAAACGGGGTGCGATAGTATTTCATGCGGGTACCGTTGAAAAGGACGGAAAAATCTATACCTCCGGAGGCCGGGTGCTGGGGGTCACCGCTCTGGGCGAAACCGTGGATGAAGCGAGGGGAAAAGCTTACGACGCTGTTTCAAAAATACACTTTGACGGGATGCACTATAGAAAAGACATTGCACGATAAGACCCGTAAATTTAAAACACTATCATGAAGGTAGCGTCAAATAAGAATATGGGGATTCCCTAAAAAATGGAAATCGTAGGTAGTAGCTGGCAAATCAATCAGTAATTGTTAAATCAATAACCCAAAGTAAC